>NZ_JAEHGE010000001.1:3673777-3773777 GCF_016097415.1 sulfur-oxidizing endosymbiont of Gigantopelta aegis
TGTTTGTTAAAAAATTCGTGGGGATCCCTCAGCTGTTAATTATTAACTAAAATCCAGCCTAGTCAAATTCAAAACACATTTTATCACAAATATCACCAAGCAAAAATATTCTCTTTACATATCATTGTGCTTATTTGTAGCGTTAGTTATTGTGTGATTCATAACTCAATTCAAACCGAAATAATCACAATTCAGACACGTTTTAATCACGAATAAGTTAAACAATCGTGATTATTTTGTGATGATTCAACGATGAAAATACAAGGATAATACAAACTCATTTTATTGACATGGTTTCAAAACAAGGAGAGAACAATGAGTTTTAAACTAAAATCCCTATCAGGTACAATCAAAACATCATTACTTATGATGTCCTTAGCGCTACCAATGGCTGCACAGGCGAAAGATATTTCGGTAAAAATAACCAACCTGACAAATGGTTTTTATTTCACCCCGTTAATCGTCACTGCCCATAATGACGATGTAAATTTTTATGACTTGGGTGAACCGGCCAGTGATGCACTACAGGCGATGGCTGAAGGTGGTAATATCAGCGGCTTAGTTGCCGAAGCGGAAGAAGAAAATGCTGATGTGGCGACTAATCCTGCCGGTGGTTTATTGGCACCGGGCAAATCAGCAACAGCCGTTCTAAAGAAGCTGAATCACCATAATAAATATCTGTCAGTGGCGGCGATGCTATTGCCAACCAATGATGGCTTCTTTGCTGCAGATGGCATAAAAATCCCGAAGCGCGCAGGCACTTATACTTATTATTTGAATGCTTATGATGCAGGCACTGAAGCTAATGATGAAATTATCAATGGCGGTGGCGCACCTAACTCACCGGGAATCCCAGTTGCCCCCGGTGGTGACGGTGGTATTGGTGCTTCGGGTGTAACAACAGAAGAAGCGAATAAAACCGTTCACGTACACCGTGGTACTTTAGGTGATGACATTGCTGAAGGTGGCCGCAGTGACTTAGATAGTAGTATCCATACTTGGCTAAACCCGGTAGTAAAAATGGAAATCACCGTTAGCTGTAATAAACGCCATTATTATGGCAAAGGCTGTCGTTAAGACTCATTTTTAATATTCCAGTAAAACAAAAAAACCGGAAGCATGCTTAAATGTTTCCGGTTTTTTTATGGATAGAAGCCTAGCTTAAAAATGCTAGTGCTCGCTATTATCAATACTTATTTAGTTGCCGTCGGTGCTACTGCTGGTGCAGCAACAGGTGCTACAGGAGCACGATAGCCATAAGGAGGATAACCATTAGGTGCATAACCACGGTTATCATAGCGGTTGTCGCCATAAGTGTTCATGCGATTATCCCAATTGTTATAGCCATTGCCATAGGCATTTCCCGTCATGGCGCTGCGTGAATTACCACGACCGCGACCGCGACCACTGCCTTTAATAGTGATTTCAAAATCACCATCCATATCGGCATCACCAGAACCATCACCCCAACCATTGCCATAGCCATTACCATAAGCATTGTTGTTCATGTTGTTATAGCCGTTGCCATTCCAGTTAGTGTTACTATTGCTGTCATCAGCCCACCAAGCGCTAGCGGTCATAGAAAGGCTAGTCAGACCTGCCACAGCAGCTGCAATTATTAGCTTTTTCATTTTATACTCTCCAGTATCCTGTTTCTCAGCATTGTTAATCCCTTTGTCGTTTTTTTAGGATTATTAATACTTTAATCGTGTTTTCTTAATGTGTGTGATAAGTATATTTGTATTTATTAATATAAACAATTAGTGATTCCCCTAATGTTTTACATTTTTCTTAATATATACCACAAGTTAAGCCTATTTTCTCTGTTTTGAGACCTTAGAGATTGAAAAAGCCCGGCTTCGCCCCTATAATTATACATAAGGGGATGAAATGGCTTCGACAGAGATTGGACCCCTAATGTTCATGCCGAGTGATTTCAGTACTCTCGTTAAAAAGTCTGGAAACCTAAAGTAATTGCAAACGATGATAATTACGCTCTAGCCGCTTAAAAACCAGCTAGCTTTTGACAACCTTTATCTGTGGGGGTTACTCAGAAGTCACTTTACACAGTTTTCGCCCGCTATTCAGTCCGAGTTTAGCAGGTTAAACTTAAACGGACTCGTGAGCTTCTGTCCTGGCTACCCGCCAGAAACTCATTAAAACTATCGGTAGTGCTAAGCATGTGAAAGGCAGAAGGCAGAATGTTTTTGGACGCGGGTTCGACTCCCGCCATCTCCACCAATCATACTAAAGCGATACTAAAAAGGACTCATTTGAGTCCTTTTTTATTGCCTCAAATAAGCGTAAAATCAGCATCTTACTAAGGAATTCTGTAACTTCTCAATAAGTCTGTGCAAAACTTGAAATAAAAACAAAAAAAGTCTTGACAGCATTTTAGAGGACAAAAATTGCATTTTCACTGCCCCATGTAATTTATCCCTATAAATGATCCTGTCGATCTGTCTCAGATCGAAATAGAATATTTTTGAATATTATCTTAACTGAGAGGGAGTTTGATCAACACAGGGCAAACTAAAGAGCCTTAAAAAGCCATGATACAATTGTTTTATTGAAAACAACCTGTATTGATTATAGTGAAAAATTACCTCCAATTCCAGAGATACCTGAAGAAGAAAAGACACCGGTAGTCCGATTACTCCTTGCTTTCATGGAGCAACAACAGGAAATCATTCAAAACCAACAGGTTGAAATCGATGCCCTTAAAACAGAAGTTGCTAAGCTTAAAAAGCTACCTCCAAAGCCTAAAATAAGAGCCAGTAAATTGCCAAAGGATGATGACAATGATAATCCGACAGGTCATTCAGGAAGCAAGAAAAACAACTCAGGAAATGGGACTAGTAAAAGTCGTAAACGAAAGAAGAAATTGGCTATTCATAAAACCACCGTTATCAAACCAGATAACCTGCCAGAACATTCACGTTTTTTAGGGTATCAGGATTATTTTGTTCAGGAGCTGCTGATTAAGCCTTTCAATACTCGTTATCGATTGGCTCGCTATAAAACACCTGATGGTGATACCTGTATAGGAAAATTGAGCTTTGATACACATATAGGACATTTTGGCCATACATTACAGAGTTATATCGTTTATCAATATTATCACCAGAGAGTGACTCAGCCATTGATAATACAACAATTAACAGAATTAGGTTTTGATATTTCAACGGGTCAGATCAATGAGATTTTAATCCATGACAAAGACCATTTTCATACTGAAAAAATACATTGCTAACTGCCGGTATCAACAATAGTACTTATATCCATGTTGATGATACGGGTAGTCGTCATGATGGAAAGAATGGTTATTGTACTCACGTTGGCAATGAAACCTTTGCCTGGTTTTCAAGTACTCGATATAAGAGCCGGATTAATTTTCTACAATTGTTACGAGGTGCTGCTGTTGATTATACGCTCAACGATGCAGCACTTGATTATATGAGAGCAGAAAAATTACCTCACAAGCCATTGAGCGTTATTGAACAAAGTCATCAGACTTGCTTTGATAATGAAGAAGCCTGGAAATACTATCTGCAGAACAATAGTATCATAACACAACGGCATGTTCGCATTGCCACAGAAGGCGCTTTACTGGGGGCATTAATTAACAGTGGCTTTCCAAGTGATTTGGTGATTGTGAGTGATGATGCAGGACAATTTGATATTTTGTTGCACGCATTATGTTGGATACATGCAGACAGAGTGTTTCAGCGGATACTACCACTCAATGAGCGACATGATAAAGAACTGAACTGGGTACATACTCAGATTTGGGAACTATTTTATGATCTCAAACAATATAAACTTGAGCCAGATGATCCGTTGAAGTCAGCGATTGCTGAACATTTTGATGAATTGTGCCGGACTAAAACAAGCTTTGAAACGTTGAATCAGGCACTGAAACGATTGGCAAGAAATAAAACAGAATTACTGCTGGTATTGGAACGGCCTGATATTCCTCTTCATAATAATTTGAGTGAAAATGATATTCGAGAATATGTTATTAAGCGTAAAATTAGTGGTAGTACACGCTCAAAGGATGGGCAACTTTGCAGAGATACCTTTGTCAGTTTAAAGAAAACTTGTATTAGGCGACAATTAACTTGTCCGGTCGGCGACAACTAGCTTGGCCGGTTTGATACACTCCAGACACATTAATCGAGAAGGATTTTTATGTCTGGAAAATCAATTACCCAAGAACAGGTCAAGTTATACATGTCACATCGAAAACAACCGAATCACACTCAAGCTTCATCAGCAGCCAAAGCAGGATTTTCAGAAAGATCAGCGCGACGCATTGATACAGGTAAGCACCCCGGCGGCGGCACACAGCCCAGACAGTACAAAACTCGAAAAGATCCCTTAAATGGTGCTTTTGAACAACATTTAGTGCCCTTACTTGAGATTGAGCCCAAACTACAGCCCATTACCTTATTAGAAGCACTGGAAGAGCTAGAACCCGGTCAATTTGACAACACTCACCTAAGAACACTGCAACGCCGAGTCAAACGCTGGCGTGCTCAGGAAGGACCGGAGCAAGAAGTTATTTTTCAACAAAAACACATTGCCGGTGATATGGGTATTTCAGATTACACCTGGGCTAATGAGCTTAAAATCACGATTGACGGAGAAGAGTTTAAACACAAACTTTATCACTACCGATTGGTTTATAGTGGCTGGACTTATGTTCAAGTTGTCTTAGGTGGAGAGAGCTTTGAATCTCTTTCTTCAGGCTTACAAAATGCGCTATGGCAATCAGGCGGTGTCCCTGTAAGCCACCGAACCGATAGCCTAAGTGCTGCATTTAACAATCATTATGAACAAGAAAAGCTGACCGAGCGTTATGAAAATTATGTCAATACTATGGTATAAAAGCCACTCGAAACAATAAAGGCATTGCCCATGAAAATGGAGCCATTGAATCCCCTAATGGTCATTTAAAACGCCGAATCGAACAAAAGCTACTCCTTCGTGGCAGTCGAGATTTTACCGCCTTATTGGATTATGAAGCCTTTATTGATGACATCGTTCGCCAAATAAACATACGCTGTAAAACACGATTTAATGAAGAAAAAGCACACTTAAAACCGCTTCCCAGCCGCCGCACCAATGGCTTTAGTGAGCTCTATGTTAAAGTCACCACAAGGAGTACCATTTCAGTTAAACGAGTCACTTATACCGTACCCTCCCGATTGATTGGTACCACGTTATTGATCCATATTTATGATCAACATTTAGATTGTTTCTATGGTCATGAATTGACCTTAAGTTTAAAGCGTATTTATGCACACCGCCATATCCGTTCGCGTTCAATCAATTATAAACATATCATTCACTCGTTAGCCAAAAAGCCCAATGCCTTTAAATCATCGGCTTACCGAGATGATATTGTCCCAGAAGGTGATTTCACCCTGATTTGGGAAAATCTCAAACAAACGGGCATTCATGATGATGATTGCCGTTACATGGTGAGCTTGCTGTCCATTGCCGATGCCTATGATTGTGAAGCAGCGCTGGGTCGTTTTGTCTTAGCCTCGTTAGAAGCCGGCAGTCGAGTTTCCATCAAAGCGTGCCGTGACTTTTTGCGCCCATGTCGGTTGATAGACCTCAGTACACCAGTCAGCAACATGACTTATCGACCTACAATGTATTACTGGGGAATTAATATGGCCAATGCACAAAGTTTACCGTTTTACTCAAAGAATTACGTTTAACGACCATGGTCAAACAATGGCAGCAGGTTTCACAAAAGCCATTGAATTAGATTGGGAGCCTGAATTATTTTTAGCCCATTTATGTGAATTAGAAACCAGTTACCGGCATGACAATAAATTAAAGCGCTTATTAAGAGAAAGCAAACTACCCATTGGTAAACAGTTATCACAGTATGACTTTAATGAAATAACCGGTGTGACAGCCCAACAGCTCAAACAAAAATTACTCAGTTAGACTGGCTCAGGCAAGGACATAATCTGCTTTTATTTGGTGCCAGTGGTCTGGGGAAAACGCATTTAGCCGCCGCTATTGGTTACGCACTCATCGAGCAATCAGTGCGGGTTAAATTCATGAGCAGCACTTCATTGGTGCAAATGCTTCAAAAGGCAAAAGAAGCGTTATCTCTGGAATTTGAACTGAAAAAGCTGGATAAATATGAGTTACTTATTCTTGATGATATTGGCTATGTCAAAAACCAATAGTGAAAGCCAGGTACTATTTGAATTAATTGCGCACCGATATGAACGCAATAGCTTGCTCATTACCTCAAACCAGGCTTTCAGTGAATGGGATAGTATCTTCACTGACAATATGATGACAGTGGCTGCCATTGACCGACTCATTCATCATGCGTCTATTTATCAAATTGAAGGCGACAGTTATCGTAGAAAACAAGCGATGAAAGGCTTAGATTAATGGCTAACTCATTGATCGCTGAACATTTTAAAAGCAAGATAAAAAGCATAGAGCGGGCGAAAAGCCAAAAAGCTCAAAGTGGCCTCGTGCAAGAGCAAAAGCCGCACATCGGTCGCTTTTCGCCCTAGAGCCAGATCAAGAGCAGCGACTAAAGAAAAATCAAGTTAAAAAGAAGAGCAGACAATTAAAGGAGAATAATCGATTGTAAAAAACTCACTATGAATAAAATAATAAATTAGAAACCGGCCAAGCTAATTGTCGCCAACCGGACAAGGTAGTTGACGCCAGATAGAAAGGCAAAGTTATCAAAGTTGATACTTTTACTGGGAAATTAACCGCTGAAAATGTTGAACGGGTACGTCAAAATGGAATTAATTTTAAAAAGTCACCAATTATTTGCAGCAGTGTAGGGAAGTCTATCTTATCGTCTAAATCAAAATTATCAGAGGCATGGGATGAGATCTACTTAATTATGACGAGTACGAAAAATTCTTCTTGGGCTCCTGATACTGCAGAAGACAATAAAAGACGAATCGAAATTCATATAAAACCAACAATAACAGTTTCTGCCTCTCGCTCAACACTCGCCCAAACCCGCTTATTTCTAATGGGGGTTCGAAAAGGAACGACATTATCATCTTCTGCTACTTTCATAATAGATTCAGCAGCACGAATATGAGATTGTACGGTATAAACGGCAGCCACTTGTGCCATACGTTTTCGGTCTTTTTCTCTCCCTGATTCAGACGACTTTTGAGCTTCTTATTCTTCTGGGCATTTTTCTTTGTGCATTCTCTTAAACCTTCAGGTCGCATAACTATCCCTTTTCCATCAAGGTTAAGACCAGCAAATCTGATGTTTTTCGGGTTCAATAAATCGTTTTTCTTATAAAAACCTTCAAAATCCTGAGCAACATCTCTCACTATATTGAGGCGCTGTCTTTTGGGCACATGACCAGCAGTTGTACTATCAATACTTTCAACGACATCATCGAATGAACCTCGAATGGCTTCTTTAGACACTCTGAAATAAATACCATCACTGTAGCTGTTAGTTGATAAATTCAGTTCAGCATCAATAGGAAATAAACTGTCTTTATTTCTTTAACTATAACCATTTATGGTGGCAGTGACCTGACCAAACAAACTATTCAGCGAACGATGGGTGTTTGTACGGACATAATTCAGCTTGTCTCCTGAAACGGTGTTAACACAGCTTCTTTTTTCCTCGTTGGCGGCTTTTAAATCAAGCCAGCCCTGCAGTAGTCGTCTTAAAATTTCCTGACCTTCCTTGTTAATAAAATCTTCTATGTCACCATGTTCACAATTTTTATGTTTATCTGTTTGTAATTGTTTAATCAACTGTTCAAGTTGATCCTGAGCACCAGAAAAGAATGAATAATCGTTTGAATTTAGGTATGCTATGTTCATGAGAGAGGTCTTTTTATTGGGTTATGAAACTAAGAAGCTTATAAAACAATATTTTGATCTTTCTTCACTCATCAAAGCGGAGAAGAGCCATTAACTATTAAATTTATTGTTTATTTTCATCGTTTTAGAAGATCTGCACACATAAAGTTTCACCTCTTCGAACAGCAACCAAAGAGGCTGGTAAATTGTTGCGTTCAAATAAACTCTACGTAAACAAATGGTAGTAATATGGAAGTACTATGTGTTACTGATTAGCTCAGACTTTATCTGGCAGTTCCCCATTTTTTTAAGATGTCTGTCAGATGAGATTTTATCTAAATTCTTTTTTTCCAAAAATAATTACCATCAATTTAAGTACCGATTGGAGCAAGTCCACATAGTTGTGGGCGAGTAATAAATTTTCATACTGAGTAATATAGATTCATACTAAATATTAGGTCGTATTAGTCAAAAGTAAAGAATAAAGGGGTCAAGAATAATATTCACTATTTATTTTAAATTTGTTATGCTTGACATATGCCCAGACCACTACGAGTTGAATACGAAAATGCCTGTTACCATGTCATGAATAGAGGGCGTGCTCGTCACGATATATTTCATGATAAAAAGTACTACCAGTTGTTTTTAAACACACTTGCAGAAGCTCATAAACGTTTTGGTATACAAATACAAAGCTACTGCTTAATGCGAAATCATTACCATCTCCTGATAAAAACGCCAGAAGGAAATTTGGGGCGTGCTATGCGGCATGTTAATGGCTTATATACTCAACGCTATAATCGTATGAGAACCACTGACGGCCCCCTTTTTAGGGGGCGATACAAGGCAATATTAGTAGAAGAAGATAGTTATCAGTTGCAATTATCACGTTATATTCATAGAAACCCGCTTGAAGCAGGTATTGATGTGGAATTAGAACTCTATCCCTGGAGTAGTTATGCTTATTATTTGGGTAAAGAAGTTGCGCCAGAGTGGCTCTATCCTCAGGAGATATTAGCTCAGCTTAATACGCTCCATAATGTGTTTGAAAAATATCAAGCTTATGTTGCCCAGGGGGTTGATGAGGAATTAAAAGAATTTTACAGTAAGGGAAATATCGTTCCTTTTTTAGGGAGTGAATCATTTCGTGAATGGGCATATCAACAAAGACAAACAGACGAACAGGAATTAACAAAAGAAATTCAGAAGATATTTCGCCCGAGTATTGAAAGTATAATAATAAAAACAAGTGAACATTTTAAAGTAAGCAAGCAATCAATCACTCAAAGTCAACGAGGTCGAGTAAAAAATAATATACCTCGATGGGTGGCAATGTATTTGGCACAGGAAATTGCAACAGCTAAGCTTAAAGAAATTGCTGAAAAATTTGGTTTGAAAAGTGTCGGAAGTATTCCAACGACTATTAAAAAACTAAAGTGCCTACTAGATAAAGATAAAGTATTATTAAATATCATTGAAGAAATAAATGATGAATATGATTCTTGACCCCTTTTGTCTTTTGTGACACCTTTTTTTTTCTTTTGTAGTTAAGGAAGCAAAAAATGATTGCAGTAATTTTTGAAGTCTTTCCTGCACCAGGGAAAAAAGCTGAATATTTAGAGATAGCAGCAGAATTAAAGCCGCAACTGGAAAAAATTGATGGTTTTATTTCAATAGAACGTTTTGCTAGTTTAGCAGAGGAGGGCAAGGTCTTATCCTTGTCTTTTTGGCGGGATGAAGAGGCGATTGCGACATGGCGAAACCTAGAGTCACATCGTTGCGCTCAGGCCAAGGGGAATGACAGTGTGTTTAGTGATTATCGTTTGAGAGTTGCTGATGTGAGCCGTGACTATGGCATGAATGAACGAGATCAAGCGCCAGAAGATAGCCAATATAAACAAAGTTCCTGAGTGCTAGGTGGAATAGGCGAGTTTAAAGTTAAAAAGAGTAAATGAAATTAAAAAATGCAATTTGATAAGATATTAGAAGAGCTGAACAAAGCTTCTCTGTTTGAGCTTTATCGTTTAAGTCAGGCTATTTGGACTCAATTAGATGATCCTGAACGCAATTAACAGATAAGACATCAGCTTCGAATGGGTCAGGATGTCAGTTATTAGTTATTTTGATATGCAAGAAAATAGGTTAATTGATGCGATTATTTTGGGTGTAAAAAGAACACGGGTATTAGTCAAGAATAAACATAATGGCGAACAATGGAATATTTATTTTTATCAACTCAATTTAGATGCGACGAATGTGGATATAAAACCTCGTCAAGAAGCAGGCATCGATAGAAATTCTTTAAAAGTGAATGATTATGTCAGTTTTATTGATAATACCGGTCAGGAAGTTTTTGGTCAGGTGTTTAAATTAAACCCTAAAACAGCGGGTGTGTTAGTGGGACAGTCGAGATGGCGTGTTAATTATCGTTCTTTAAATTCCGTACTGGATGGGCAAATGGGTGAACAACTGATTTTAGATTGTGATGTGATTAACCTAAAAAAATCAGTTGAACCTACTGCGACCGCCTTATGCACTGAATCTTAAGGATTTTCCAGAACATTTTGACTTCACCCGTAGGGTGACTACGAATAAAGCCAAAATAACCTATAAAACCCTTAACCTTCAGCACCTAAGTCGTTCTCGCTACGATTCAACTGATTATTTTAGGATTAAGAAAGAATAAATAGGGCGCTGAAAAATTGATCATAAAAAAGCTAGTGCTAGCGCATGGCTCTAAGGGCATTCACTGTTAACCTAGAAGAATAATTTTTAAAAAGATTTAAAAAAACAATATTAGTTGTTGCTAATGTAATAAATCGGATATATACTCTACTTAACTAATAAAGAAAATGAAAAAAGAGCTTGTTTGTTTTGAGTTGTTTTTATCATTTTTAATGTACATCGAGCTATATTTTATTTGTTACCCCGCTTTTTTTAGGTAGCATAAAACACACTAAAATAACGTTCTATACTTTGGAGAGTATCATGAAAAAATTATTAATTGCTGCAGCAATCGCTGCTACTACTGCGTCTATGGCTGTTTCAGCTTCTTCTTGGAACCCAATGGGTGACGGAAACAACAACTCAAACTGGAATGGTAACGGCTATAACAACATGAACAACAATGCTTATGGCAATGGCTATGGCAATGGTTGGGGTGATGGTAGCATGGACAGCGACATGGACGGTGATGTTGAAATCACTATTAAAGCACGTGGCCGTGGCCGTGGAAAAGGTAACACTCGTGGTTCAGCTTACGGAAATGGTAACAGTAACTACAATGGTTATAACAACATGAGCAACCGTTTCAATGGTTATAACAACTATGCAAATCAGCCTGGTTATGGTTATTACCCACAACGTCCTATGGCGCCAGTAGCTGCACCTGTGCAAGCTCCAGTACCTGCTGCTAAGTAATCTTTTTGCAGTAGTTTTGATTTGCCTCAGTAAACCCTCGGTAAACGAGGGGGTTACTGGGGCTGATCATCCATGTCTTTAGCAATATCCTTCTTTATAAATACCTTCTTTATAAATACCTTCTTTATAAATACCACAGTCATTTCAGACTACTTATTATCTATTTTTTAGCATCCACTATTTCATTTTTGCTATGCGTGCTTTGTCACGATTCCAGTCTTTCTCTTTTTCTGCCGCACGTTTATCATATTGGTGCTTACCTTTAGCTAGCGCTATCTTTAATTTAACTCGGCTACCTTTCCAATATAAAGACAATGGCACAACCGTATAGCCTTTGCGCTCTACCGCACCGACTAGACGTGATAATTCAGCGGCATGCAACAAGAGCTTTCGACTACGCTGTTGCTCTGGTGAGACGTGGCTTGAAGCTTGAATGAGTGGCGTGATCACGGCACCATAAAGAAAGGCTTCACCGTTGATTAACTGGATATAAGCTTCACTGATTTGTGCTTTGCCCGCACGAATACTTTTGACTTCCCAGCCTTCAAGAACCAAACCCGCTTCAAAATCACCTTCTAGGCTGTAATCATGACGCGCTCTTTTATTTTGAGCAATCGTGTTGCTTGATGTTTTCTTTTTCTTTTTTCCCATAATCGTAATTATACAAAAAAATGCTACAATACGGGAAAAAATAAGCATAAAAATACATATTTAAAGTTATTCATTCAGTCCAAGCCATTAAATCAAGGAAAAGTCTTACATGTCCGAAGCCGTGACAACTGCAAGCGAATCATCACAGGGGAATTTAGGCGGTCGTGAACAATGGTCTTCGCGACTAGTTTTTATTCTGGCAGCGACCGGTTCGGCGGTTGGTTTAGGTAATATCTGGAAGTTTCCTTATATTACCGGTGAAAATGGTGGTGGTGCTTTTGTCTTAGTTTATCTGCTCTGTATTGCGGCTATCGGTATCCCGATTATGATGGCAGAAATTATGCTGGGACGTCGTGGTCGCCAGGATCCCGTCAGCACCATGAAAAAACTGGCACAAGAATCAGGCCACTCTCGCTCTTGGGGCTTATTGGGCTGGATGGGGGTGATTGCTGGGTTCTTAATTCTTTCTTATTATAGTGTGATTGCCGGTTGGGCAATGGCCTATGTGCCTCGTATGGCATCGGGTGTTTTTACTGGCATGGATTCGGCAGCCGTGAACAATGTGTTTGCTGAACTGGTGAGTAATCCCGAAGTTTTGATTACCTGGCATAGTTTGTTTTTATTTATGACCATGGCAGTAGTGGCTCGCGGGGTTCGAGGTGGTCTGGAAAAGGCTGTTACTTATTTGATGCCAATGCTATTTGTACTACTGCTTATCCTTATTTTTTATGCCATAGGTACTGGTCATTTTGAACAGGGACTACAGTATTTATTCACCCCCGATTTTTCTAAGATCACCACCGAAGGTATCCTCAGTGCCATGGGACATGCCTTTTTTACCCTGAGTTTAGGCATGGGCGCGATTATGGTTTATGGCTCTTATTTGCCCCCGGGTACTTCGATTGCCAAGGCTTCTATTGCTGTGGCGTGTATGGATACACTGGTGGCTATCATGGCGGGTATGATTATCTTTCCCATTGTTTTTGCCAATGCTTTAGAGCCTTCTGCCGGTCCTGGGCTGATTTTTAAAACCCTGCCGCTGGCATTTTCGCACATGGACTATGGTCGCTTTTTTGGTACTTTATTTTTTCTACTCTTAGTTTTTGCAGCTTGGACTTCTAGTATTTCGTTGATTGAACCTGCAATCACCTGGGCTATGAAAACCTTTCAAATTACACGTATAAAAGCAGCGGTGATTTCAGGGGGATTGGTTTGGTTTGCTGGTTTATTGACAGTATTTTCCTTTAATTTGACCAGTGAATTGACTATTACTTCAACAATTTCAACTCAGTACGGTGAATTTGTTATTCTCAAAGATGCGACGGCATTTGATTTTCTGGATTATTTGACTTCAAACATTATGTTGCCATTGGGTGGCTTGTTGATTGCCGTTTATGCGGGTTGGTTGATGAAAAAAGAATATTCCCGAGAAGAACTTAATGTTAACCGATTCTGGTATACTATCTGGTCTCTTTTAGTGCGCTTTGTCGCTCCCATAATGGTGGTAATTGTGTTCCTCAATGCTATGGGTGTAGTGGCATTTATTCGTACTATGTATGGTAGCTTTGGCTTTTAGATTTTTGATAGAAAGATGTCTGTGGAGTGTGTGTGACCAGTATTAGTAAAACCGCTTTGATCCCTTATAGTGCAGCAAAAATGTATGATTTGGTGGCTGATGTTGATAGCTATGAACAATTTTTACCCTGGTGTGGCGCATCAAAAATTCTCGATAAAACTGATGATGAAGTCACTGGACGGGTGGAAATTCAACACCTGGGCTTAAACAAAACCTTCACCACGCTCAATCGAATGCAAAAAAACAAACTGATTGAAATGCGCTTAGTTGATGGCCCGTTTAAGCAATTGCATGGTTTCTGGCGCTTTGATGCCCTGGATGAAAATGGTTGTAAAATCTCTTTGGATTTGGAGTTTGAATTTTCCAGTAAAATGATGAGCATGGCCTTTGGCCCGATTTTTAGTCAAATTGCCAATAGTATGGTTGATGCGTTTTGTAAGCGTGCAGTCGTAGTTTATGGTTAATCTATTTTCAGGGAGCTTATAGTGGACAGTGAAATGATTGTGAATAAACATCCAAGACAAATCATTGTGGAAGTTGCTTACGCAACACCCGCATCACAGCTTATTTATACTGTTGAAGTGGATGAAAATGCCACAGTAGAAGAGGCTATTTTGGCTTCAGGAATCATGGATGAATACCCAGAAATTGATTTAAGCGTCAATAAAGTGGGCGTTTTTAGTAAGCTAACGAAGCTGGATAAACCACTACAACACAAAGATAGAATTGAAATATACAGAAAACTAATCGCCGATCCCAAAGCAGTCAGAAAACAACGCGCCGCAGAAGGCAAAAAAATGAAAAAAGGGGGGCAATTAACCATTGCCCCCCCCCTCAAAATAATTAAATATCACTCACCACTGGTTTGAGGCGATGGGTCAATAACGCCTGTCGGTGTTTCGCCTTCACCGCGTGGATTCACTGGAACATCACCATCTGTAGGAATACCCCGGTGTTCATCAGACCATGAGAAAAATTCTACAAGGTTATCCCAATAACCTTTTTCGCCTTGCTCCGAGCCTTCTTCATAGTCTTCCAATGGCACCACAACGATTTCTGTGGATGAACGTACTTTTTCAGCTTTATCACCCGGACGGAAAGTGCCTTGCAAATTAACCAGCTTGCCTGTTTTATTAAAGAAAACAGTGACTTGTTTCTGTTCTAATTCACCATAACCAGGCTTAAAGCGGTAGAGGTAATCCCAACGATTATCATGAAATGAATCATCCAGCATGGGAGTGCCCATAATAAAGCGTACTTGCTGTTTATTCATGCCGGGACGTAGTTGATTGACCTGATCCTGTTCGACTACATTGCCCTGAGGGATATCAATTTTATGTACCCTAGGTAGGCCAATATCGGAGAGATCAGGTGCCCATGAACAGGAGGATAAAAGCAGGATTAGCATCGAAATGATACTGGTAATAATAATATTTCGCATTTGTATAATGATTTCTTTTTTAAATTCTGTATACTATTTTTAATTATCTGAATTGATTGAATGAACGGATAATACAATATTATCAGTTAAAAAGCACCTGCATTCTTGTATTAAGGGTGTATTAAAAGCGTATTTAAGAGAGTAATTAAGGCTTAATCTTTATGAATAATGTAGATCTCAAGAAAGCAGGTTTAAAAGCAACGCTGCCCCGATTAAAAATTTTAGAATTATTAGAAAAGGGTGATGCCAGACATTTAAGTGCTGAGGATGTCTATAAGAAATTGCTGGAGCTTGGTGACGATGTAGGTTTGGCGACTGTCTATCGGGTGCTGACGCAATTTGAGTCAGCAGGATTGGTGTCTCGTCATCATTTTGAAGGAGGTCATTCGGTTTTTGAACTGAATCAAGGCACTCATCATGATCATTTAGTCTGTGATAAGTGCGGTAGAATTGAAGAGTTTTATGAAGAAACTATCGAAAAATGCCAGCACAAGGTCGCTGATAAACTCGGTTATAAAATGACTGACCATAGTCTTTATATCTACGGTGTCTGCCCTGATTGTCAAAAGGATGAATTGTAATAAACTCAGGCTTTGATTAGCTGAGGTCAAGTACCTGCTTGCGCATTTCGCGTGCATGAGAGCGGGTTTGTTCTGTAATTGTCATCCCACCCATCATTCTGGATAATTCTTCGATGCGCTGCTCTTCATTGAGTAAATTAATATGGGTTTCTGTCTTTTGTTCATCACTTTGTTTATACACGTTGAGATGTTGATGCGCTTGTGAAGCCACCTGTGCCTGATGGGTGACACAGAGAATTTGTGCCTTTTTTGAGCGCGATTCGGTATTGTCTGGGTAAGAATTACTGCCTAGTAGACGTAGCTTCTGGCCGACCATTTCGGCAATTCCCCCACCGATACCGACATCCACTTCATCAAAAATCAGTGTTGGTGTTTGACTGAATTCGGCTGTGACCACCTGAATTGCCAGACTGATACGTGATAATTCACCCCCGGAGACCACTTTTGATAAGGGCCTTAAGGGTTGCCCAGGATTGGTGGTGACATAAAATTCAATGCTTTCCATGCCATGTAATTGGGGCTCGACTGATTCAATTGCTAAGGTTCTGATTTCAAAAATACATCGTTCCATTCCCAGCTCATGAATATGTTTGATGACTTGCTCTGCGAGTAGCAACGCGGCTTTATTACGTTGAGTGCTGAGCTTTTTGGCCAGTTTGAAATATTGCTTTTTTGTCTTGGCAACGGCAGCTTGTAATGTATCCAGATGGACATCTGCATTTTCTAGTTGTTCTAGCTCTTGAGTGAGAGTCGCAATGTGAGCAAACAATTCATGGGTTTCCACCCGATGCTTACGAGCCAGATCATAAATACCACTAATGCGTTCATCCAGCCATTTAAGCTGTTTCGGATCCAGCTCCAGAGTTTCTAAATAATGGCGTAACTCAGAGTCAGCTTCATCGACCTGAATAATGGCATTATTGATTAATTCGCTTATGGGCAGCAGGCTGGGATCGAGTTCGGCTATTGCCTGTAACTCAACGAGGCAATGGTTCAATAAGTGGTTGATGCCGTTTTGTTCATCCTGTGCTAATTGAAAATGGATCGTTTGTGAGGTTTCGATTAAACGATTCGCATTACTGAGTTTTCGGTGTTCGTCTTCTAAACCGGCAAGCTCATTTTCTTGCAGGTCAAATTCTTGTAATTCCTTAACCTGAAAGCGTAATAGTGCTAATTTGGCCTCTCGCTCGGCAGTATCTTGTTTTAGTTGTGCGTATTCAGAGGCTGTTTTTTTCCATTCTCGATAGCAAATATTCAATTCTTTACGTAGCGGTGTGGTGCCGGCAAAATTATCCAGCAATAATCGTTGCTCATCGGTTTTTAATAAGGCCTGATGCGTGTTCTGACCATGTATGTTGACCAATTGCTCGCCCAGTTCACGTAAAATTTGCAAGGGGATAGGATGGCCATTAATAAAACCACGGGAACGCCCTTTGGCATTTATGGTTCGACGGATCAGACACTCACCATCACTGTCTAAGTCATTATCTTTGAGCCATTGCTCCACCACCGGATCTTGCAGGTCAAATTCAGCGACAATATCGGCACGGTCGGCACCATGACGAATAGCAGAGGCCTCGGCGCGATCACCAAGCACCAGTCCCAGCGCATCAATTAAAATGGATTTACCGGCACCTGTTTCACCCGTCAACACGGTAAGGCCGGCATTCAGTTCTAGCTCCAATGAGTCAACGACAGCAAGGTTTTTGATGGTTATATGGCTTAGCATTTTTCTGTTTTCTTAATATTTGATTTTTTTGAGGGCTAATTACGCAGTTTTTCACCCCAACGCAATTTGGCGCGGAGGATTTCAAAGTAGTCATAATCTTTGGGGTGCAAAATAGTGATGTGTTTAGGGTGGCGCATGATTTTAACTTGATCACCGGGCAATAAATTAAAGTTAATCTGGCCATCATAAGTGACCTGAGCCTGAGTAGAAAAACGATCACTAACAATAATATCGATCTCACTTTCACCGGAAATTACCACAGGTCGATTGCTCATGGTATGAGGACAAATAGGCACTAACTCCATGACATTCAGTGAGGGGTATAAAATAGGCCCACCACCTGAGAGAGAATAGGCTGTAGAACCCGTTGGGGTAGAAATAATCAGGCCATCGGCATGCATAGAATGCATGAATTTCTTATCGATATAAGTCTCAATTTCGATCATTCGGGCAACATCAGACTTGTGAATAACGACATCATTAAAGGCATTGCCACCACCAAAATAGGCACCGTCGCGTTCGATTTCACTGATGATTAAAAAGCGGTTTTCTTCAGTATATTCACCGGCCATGATTTCATCTAGGGCTTTATGCACATCAATGGCACATAAATCCACCAGAAATCCCAGATGACCCAGATTAATGCCCAATAAGGGGACGCCAAAGCCAACCAATGTTCGGGCGGCACTGAGTAATGTGCCATCGCCACCAACAATAATGATTAAGTCACATTGTTCACCCAATTGTGTACGGGTGGCGATTTCAATTTCATGATCGGTGAATACGGCGGCGGTACTTTCATCGAGAAAGACATCACAACCCCGCTCGGTAAAATATTCGTGCAAGCTCACTAGGGCATCACCGACACTGGGATCGGCATATTTACCAATCAGACCAATACTGGAAAAGCTTCTTTTTTGTTGTGTGTCCGTTGTACTCACCGTTAGCAGGCCTTTTTAAGTGTTAATTAAGCTATGAAATTAGCACAAAAATAGCATAAACAAAACAAGCGTGTTTGTTTTTTTTGCTGATGTGAAACATTTTCTGAGGAATATAAGGCTTATTTTACTTGAAACTAACGAACTCAGCCTCATGTAGGCAATAGAACAATCATTATTTGTATGCGATTAAGCTTTGCTATGGTTCTTTACATTAATTGCTTTTGCAACTCATAAGTCGGCACTAGAAATCGTTTAATCTAGAAAAATCAATTGAACCCTATCAGGAAAAACTAAGCACTGTGAGTAAAAGCCAATTATTTGATGAACGTACCAGCCAATTAATGAAAGTCTTGGTGGAATCCTATATTAGCAATGGCCAGCCTGTCGGCTCAAAAGCATTGGTTGAATCATCGGGTTTGAAAGTGAGTTCGGCCACGGTGAGAAATGTCATGGCTGATCTCGAGCGCATGGGCTTGATCCATGCCCCTCACACGTCCGCTGGTCGAATACCAACCGTTCAGGGCTATCGTTTGTTTGTCGATTCGTTATTATCAGTTAAACAGCCGGATAAACAATTATTACAGCAATTGGCTTCTGATATCAACGATACCGATGAGCAGGCCAAAATTCTTGAAAATGCTATGGATACCTTGTCAGGCATGACCCAAATGGCCGGCTTGGTGGTGTTACCGAAAAAAGAATTAATTGCCTTAACGCAAATCGAATTTATTCCCTTGTCAAATAATCGTATTCTTGCCGTGTTGGTGCAAAGTGACGATGAAGTGCAAAACCGAGTTTTACAACTGGATCATGAATTTTCGCCAGCTCAATTACAGCAAATGAGCAATTATCTGAATACACTTTTAATCGGTAAATCCATTAAGTCGGTGTGTCAACTTTTGACTAATGAAATGGATAATACTCGGCAACAAATGGATGGCATGATGCGTTCGGCAATACAAATGGCTTCTCATGCCTTTGCCGAGCATGAGGAAGCGGAAGATGATTTTATGATCACCGGTGAAACCAACTTGATGCAATATGCCGATAATACCGATATGGAGCGGATGCGGCAATTATTTGAAGCCTTTCATGAGAAACAGCATATTCTTAATTTACTCAAACAGGTTGGTGATGCCGATGGTGTGCAGCTCTTTATCGGACAGGAATCCGGTTATGGTCCTCTGGAAGATTGTTCAGTGATTGCAGCACCTTATCAGATAGAAGGACAGAGTATGGGAGTGCTTGGTGTTATTGGCCCGACGCGAATGGCCTATGATAAAGTGATTCCAATTGTGGATTTAACTGCAAAATTACTGACCTCAGCCTTGAATCACGAGAATTAAGCCCTATTTAGAGTGTGTTAATTATTTTTTTACCAATATACATAAAGTAAGTAGAAATAGGATCTAAGTAATGGTCGATGAACAAAAAGTAGACGAACAAGTGGAAGACGACACAGCTCAAGCGAGTGGTAGCAGCAGCGAAGAAGCTGTCAGCAATGATGAAGCAATGGATGACTCTACTGATAGTAACGAAGAAGTATCCGATGAACTGGCTGCTTTAGAAGCAGAGGAACTCATCGTTCGAATTAAACAGGCACAGGCTAAGGCCGATGAAAATTGGGATGTAGCACTGCGTACTAAAGCGGAAATGGAAAATGTTCGTCGTCGTACTGAAAAAGAAGTATCCAATGCCAGAAAATTCGGTATTGAAAAAATGATTAATGAGATTCTGCCGGTTAAAGATTCGATGGAGCTGGGCTTAAAAGCAGCCATTGAAACCGATATTGAAGATGAAGCCGTACACAAAATTCGCGAAGGTATGGAGCTGACGCTAAAAATGATGAATGATGCCCTGAAAAAAATTGGCATTAGCGAAATAGCACCTGAGGAAGGTGAAGTCTATAGCGCAGAATTCCATCAGGCCATGTCTATGCAGGAAATTCCAGGCAAAGAAGCAAACACCATTGTGGCCGTGATGCAAAAGGGTTATTTACTGAATGAACGTATGATTCGTCCCGCCATGGTGATGGTTGCTAAATAAACGCACAAAATTTAAAAGTAAGCTCTTGAAAAATGGGGGAAATAACCCCACCTATAGAAACATAGAGCAACAATATATAAAGATTTATTTGAGGAGAAAACAATGGGTAAGATAATCGGTATTGACTTGGGTACAACCAATTCATGTGTAGCTGTCATGGACGGCGATAAGCCAAAAGTAATTGAAAATGCAGAGGGTGATCGCACCACCCCTTCCATCGTCGCCTATACAGATGATGAGGTATTAGTCGGTCAACCTGCAAAACGCCAGGCAGTCACTAATCCTGCTAATACCATTTATGCGGTTAAACGTTTAATTGGTCGTACATTTAAAGAAGACGCAGTACAAAAAGACATCGACTTAGTGCCTTATAATATTGTTAAAGCAGACAATGGTGATGCCTGGGTTGAAGCGCACGGTACTAAAATGGCACCTCCTGAAGTCTCAGCAAAAATTCTTGCGAAAATGAAGAAAACCGCTGAAGACTATCTGGGTGAAGAAGTGACTGAGGCGGTCATTACCGTTCCTGCTTACTTCAACGATTCTCAGCGTCAGGCAACTAAAGATGCCGGTAAGATTGCGGGCTTAGAAGTTAAACGTATCATTAACGAGCCAACAGCAGCAGCATTGGCCTATGGTATGGACAAATCATCAGGCGACTCAACAGTTGCAGTATTTGATTTGGGTGGTGGTACATTTGACGTATCCATCATTGAAATTGCTGAAATTGACGGCGAATATCAGTTTGAAGTGTTATCAACCAATGGTGATACGTTCTTAGGTGGTGAAGATTTCGATATGCGCTTGATTGATTATCTTGCTGATGAATTCAAGAAAGATCAGGGCATGGACTTACGTGGTGATCCACTGGCCATGCAACGTTTGAAAGAAGGCGCAGAAAAAGCCAAGATTGAACTATCAACAACGATGCAAACTGATGTCAATCTACCTTACATTACTGCTGATGCCTCTGGACCTAAGCACTTAAACGTTAAAATTACCCGTGCTAAATTAGAGTCATTGGTTGAAGACTTAATCAAGCGCACTATAGACCCTTGTCGTACTGCGATTAATGACGCTGGCATATCTGTTGGTGACATTGATGATATTATTTTGGTCGGTGGTCAGATTCGTATGCCTAAGGTTCAGGAAGAAGTGCAAGCTTTCTTCGGTAAAGAGCCTCGTAAAGACGTTAACCCTGATGAGGCGGTTGCTGTTGGCGCGGCAATTCAAGGTGGTGTTTTAGGGGGGGATGTTAAAGATGTCTTATTGCTGGATGTCACACCTTTATCACTGGGTATTGAAACTGCCGGTGGTGTTATGACCAAACTGGTAGAAAAGAATACTACGATTCCAACCAAGGCATCACAAGTATTTACCACTGCGGATGATAATCAGACTGCCGTAACTGTACACGTCCTTCAAGGTGAACGTGAAGTGGTTTCGGGAAATAAATCACTGGGCCGTTTTGACTTATCTGATATACCACCAGCACAACGTGGTACACCTCAGATTGAAGTGTCGTTTGATCTGGATGCCAATGGTATCTTAAACGTATCAGCTAAAGATAAGGCAACGGGCAAAGAACAATCCATTGTCATTAAAGCCTCTAGTGGTTTGTCTGATGATGAAGTCGAACGTATGGTTCAAGATGCCGAAGTCCATGCTGAAGATGACAAGAAATTCCATGAGTTAGTCGGGGTACGCAATACCGCTGAAAACATGATTCATGCGACTAAGAAGTCTATGGAAGAAATGGGTGATAAGATCGAAGCCGATGAAAAATCAGCCATTGAAACGGCGATTAAAGACCTAGAAGAATCACTTAAAGGTGATGATAAGGATGACATCGAAGCGAAGACTAAAGCTCTGACTGATGCGTCTGCGAAAATGGCAGAACGTATGTACGCTGATAAGGGCGGCGAAGCCGCTGCAGAAGGCGCAGAAGGCGCGGCAGAAAACACTGCTGACGATGATGTGGTTGATGCTGAGTTTGAAGAAGTGGACGATTCTAAGAAGTAGAACGTTTTCTAAATTAAATTAAGCATGAGGGAGCACAGGATGGAGATTATCTCCGCCCTGTGTTTTCTGCGTTATGGCTTAAATTAAAATACCAGTGAATTTTAGTTATATCCCCATTATGTTAAAAAGATAGTTTAAAATTATGTCCAAAAGAGATTTTTACGAAGTACTTGGCGTTGATAAAACTGCCAGTGATGCAGAACTGAAAAAAGCCTATCGTCGTTTGGCGATGAAGCACCATCCCGATAGAAATCTGGATGATCCTGATTCTGAGGTGCATTTCAAAGAAGCAAAAGAAGCCTATGAGGTATTATCCAATGCTCAAAAGCGTCAAGCCTATGATCAATTCGGCCATGCTGGAGTGGATCAAAGTGCTGGCATGGGTGGTGGCGGTGCCGGTGGCAACTTCAGCGATATCTTTGGTGATGTCTTTGGCGATATCTTTGGTGGTGCAGGCGGCGGTGGCGGAGGTCGTCGTGGTGGCGAACGTGTTTACCGTGGGGCTGATTTACAGTACAACTTAGAGCTTAGTCTCGAAGAAGCTGTGCATGGTAAATCAGTAAAAATACGCATACCTACCATGGTAGGCTGTAAAAAATGTGATGGTTCAGGGGCGAAAAAAGGCTCTAAAGCAGAAACCTGTCAGACCTGTCAGGGTGTTGGTCAGGTACGTATGCAGCAGGGCTTCTTCTCCTTGCAACAAACCTGCCCCACTTGTCATGGTAGTGGCAAAACCATTAAAGATCCCTGTGATGCCTGCCATGGTGAAGGGCGTATTCAGGAACATAAAACCCTATCGGTCAAAGTCCCTGCAGGTGTGGATACCGGCGATCGCATTCGTCTGTCAAATGAAGGTGAAGCCGGTCAGAATGGTGGTCCTTCAGGCGATTTATACGTGCATGTGCAGGTTAAACCGCATGATATATTCACCCGTGAAGGTAGTGACTTGTTTTGTGAAGTGCCTATTAATATCGCGACTGCCTCATTGGGTGGAACCTTAGATGTGCCCACTCTGGATGGGCGTGTTAGCCTAAAAATTCCTCATGGTACGCAGACGGGCAAGATGTTCAGAATGCGTGGAAAAGGTGTAAAGTCTGTTCGCGGTGGCATTCAGGGTGATTTATTGTGTCGTATTGTTGTTGAAACACCTGTGAAACTCAGTGCCAGACAAAAAGAATTACTGGTGGAGTTTCAGGAAACACTGGAAAAAGGGGGGGAGAGCCATAGTCCCAAAGCCCATAGCTGGCTGTCGGGTGTGAAGCAATTCTTTGATGATATGAAGCAAAATATTGGTTCTTGATGAATTGAGTTGTGCTAATAGAGCTACCTGCAAAGGCGTATAAATCGGATGATTTTTACGCCTTTGTATTTTCTATAAAGGTGTTTTAATATAGAGGGGCTTTAATGCAGAGCTGCTTTAATAAAAAGCTGCTTTAATAGAGAGTGAGGGCGCGGGAATCGATGGGGAACAACAAAACATGATAAAACAAATAGCACAAAGCATTAAATACTATTTTTCACCTGAGAAAAATAATGATTCGAGTATAAAAAAAGTCATAACGCGAGCAAGCAATAACTCTCGTCGTCAGGCTTTATCGAAATTATTAGCCACTGGCGGTGCTATGGCAATTGGTGCATCCGCTGCGACAGCGAATGCCCATAAAATGGCAAGCAGCGAAGAAAAAGAAGAACGCTTTCCCGGTGATCCACCAGAGCATTTTATTATCTATCAGCTCAATGAGTCTGATATTGACTACCACAAACATGTGCTCAATTCTGTAGGTGCCATGATTGGTAAATATGAAGACAATATCGATATTGTTGTCGCTTGTTTTGGACAGGGCATTCATGTCTTAGCCAAAAAACCAGCCAGACCAGTGGACGATGCCATTAAAGAAAAAATCGCCAGTCTGGTAGGGCAGGGGGTAAAATTCCATGCTTGCGGTCGTACCATGACCTCTTTGCAATGGACAGATAAAGATATGTTACCCTTTGCCAAAATTGTTGATGTCGGCGTCGCTGATATTATGGAACTACAAGAACAAAACTATGCCTACTTTTCTTGGTAGCGCATGATGCAAACAATAGAGATGAGAACCGAATGAGCAAGATTTTAGTAACCGGCGCTGCCGGAAGAATGGGAAGATGTTTAATTACCGCCGTTAATGAGGGTGATGAACTTAGCCTTGGCGCAGCCACAGGTCGTCAAGGCAGTAGCATAATCGGCGTTGATGCCGGAGAGCTTGCGGGTCTGGAGAAAAATAATGTTGCCTTAGTTGATGACATCAATAGTATTTTAGACCAATTTGATATCTGCATCGACTTCACCTCACCCGTAGTCAGTATAGAAAATATAAAAGCCTGCCGTCAGGCGGGGAAAAAAATGATCATCGGCACTACAGGCTTCACCGATGAACAGAAACAAGTCATTCAGGATGCTGCACAAGACATTGCTATCGTCTTCGCCCCCAATATGAGTGTCGGTGTCAACCTGACCTTTAAGTTGTTAGACATTGCTGCACGTGTATTAGGTGATAGTGTTGATATTGAAGTCATTGAAGCCCACCACCGCCACAAAGTAGATGCCCCCTCCGGTACTGCTCTGCGCATGGGTGAAGTGGTCGCCGATGCCTTAGGCCGTGATCTCAAAGAATGTGCCGTTTATGGTCGTGAAGGCCAAACCGGTGAACGCGATCGCAAGACCATTGGTTTTGAAACCATTCGTGCTGGTGACATTGTAGGTGAACATACGGTTATGTTTGCCGATATCGGCGAACGAGTGGAAATCACTCACAAAGCCTCTAGTCGTATGACCTTTGCCAATGGCGCAGTACGTGCTGCACAATGGTTAAAAGAATATGACAAAGGCTTATTTGATATGCAGGATGTTCTGGGTTTAAGAGATTAATCTTTATTTCTGCTGTAATGGGCTAGAGTGACTGCAATAACATTTCAAATCTTGTAATTTTTTAATTATGAAACTAGACTTATAATTTCCTTGTGTTGTAAAAGGGTATATAACAGAAACTAAAGTGATAATAGTGTCATGCTTACTGATTAACTGGGTATATTTTGTTCGGGGGAAATAAAATGGGTCAAGTAATATTGTGAAATGTATCAGTTAACTAAGGACAATCTATGTGGTCAAGTTGTATTAAAGTAGGATTTAGCCTTTTGTTTTTTTTCTCCTCGGTTCATGCTGGAACTTGGGGGACGATGGATTATAAATCAGGTAAATGGGGGCGTTTCCTGATGTTTATACGATTACACTTGTTGCCGCTAGTGATAATAGTGATGAGCTCATTGTAACATTTTCGCTTAATGGTAATGTAGGAGCCGCGCCTGAAACACAAGCGACTTTATTTACAGTAAGTTGTGGGAATGTTACTCAGACCAGTAATGGTTCACCTGTGATTTTAACTGGATTGAGTGCTGGCGAAGACTATACCTGTACAGTTGTTGCGAGCAATGCCACAGGTAGCAGCTCTGCATCTACAGGTGTCATTGGCACTACTAAAAGTGGTTTGTCTCGCTCTAGTGCCCTAAAAATCATCCTCATGCTTTCCCCACCAGTACAAAATTAATAAGCTGCCTTGAAACCATTATAATAAATAATAATTTGGAGAAAAGATTCATGCATATAAAAATAGCCACCCTGTCCCTTATGCTTATGACGATTTTAAGTTCTTATGTGCAAGCCGTTAGCCTTCCGAATACGATGACCAATGGTTCAGTTGCAGATGCCGATGAGATCAATGCTAATTTTACAGCGCTTGGAAATGCAATTAATGATTTAGAGGGTGGGGTATTTGTAACGAATAATATTTCTTTGTCGAATAATGATAATGGTCTAAGGAATACCATTTTTGGGTATTTTGCTGGAAAAAATTTGTTATCAACGGCGTTGAATAACACGGCGATAGGTTATAAAGCTTTAAACTCGAACACTTCGGGCGATGGCAATATTGCTAATGGCGCTTATTCGCTTTATAAAAATACCTCTGGCTCCAATAATATGGCTCAAGGCACACAAGCCCTTACTAATAATACCGTTGGGAGTAATAATATCGCAAAGGGTTATCAGGCTCTATACTCTAATACGAGAGCTAGTAATAATATCGCTAATGGTAATAAGAGTCTTTATTATAATACTCAGGGACAGAATAATATTGCAAATGGCAATAAGGCATTGTTCTCAAATACTACCGGTAATGACAATATCGCGACAGGTTATCAAGCGCTTATATCAAATGCCATAGGTAGGAATAATATAGCAATGGGCTATCAGGCTCTTTTGTCTAATACGACAGGCCAAGGCAATATTGCGATGGGAAATAATGCTCTTTTCTTAAATACAACAGCTTATAATAATATTGCTATCGGGCATGCTGTTCTCAGTGATAACACGACAGGCGTAAATAATACTGCTGTAGGTAGTAGTGCTCTGTTATTAAATACCACTGGATATAATAATACAGCCCTTGGAGATATTGCTCTTATTGCTAACAAGACTGGATATTATAATACGGCAGTTGGTTATGATGCACTTAACATCAATGCATTTGGTTATATTAATACCGCTTTAGGGGTTAGTGCTGGTCCAACCTCAGATAACTTAAAAAATACGACAGCCCTAGGTTACGATGCAAAGGTTGAGGTATCAGATAAAGTGCGCATCGGTAATACCAATGTATCTATTATTGAAGGTCAGGTTGCTTTTAGTGCTTCATCCGATCGACGTCTTAAAGAAGATATTACCACGACTACTTTAGGGGTAGACTTTATTAATGATTTGAATCCTGTTCAGTACCATCGCATTAATAATGAAAATACAGATATTGAAATGGGTATTATTGCTCAAGAATTGGCCAAGGTATTAAAAAAACATCAGATGACAGAGCTTGGTATGATTAATCAAGTTGGGGATGGCTATATGAGCGTGAGATATAATGATTTATTTGCCCCATTAATTAAATCAGTGCAAGAATTGAGTGCGGAAAATACTCGTTTAAAAGTGAAAACAATAACGATGGAAACCCAAATTTTTAATATAAAAAAAGAACTTGATGAACTCAAAAAATTGCTAATGAAGCGTGTACAACATTGACTCTACTTTTTTATATGCTTCACTCAAACTGTCTATACCAGTGATCAATGAAAGTGCTTGATTTTTATAAAAAATGGGATCAAAATTAGTGCATGCCGCAAATAATCCTTACAGCCCATCAAAAATCAGCTCTTGAGTTACAGCATAAGCACTAAAAAATGGTAAAGAACGAGATCGAATCAAAGCAATATTACTTTGCTCTGAAGGCTGGAACACACCTATCATCACCAAAAGGATATCGTTGCCTATATTAAGTCGACTTGGTCACTTGAATATACGGTTGCTGGACTCAATAAATGTCTCCATCAAAATAAATTTAGTTATAAGAAACCCAAAGGTTTACCTTATAAAGCAGACACAGAGAAGCAAGCTGAATTTATCCAGACCTATGAACAATTGAAAGAGATAATAGCATCAGATGAGTCTATTTATTTCATAGATGCGGTACATCCGACCCAAGCAACAAAAATTACTTCTGGCTGGATAAGAACTGGAACTGATAAACCCATAAAAACAACAGGTAGCAGAACGCGTGTCAATATTGTTGGTGCAATCGAGTTAGGTCGAATCGCAGAAACAGTGACATCTCAATACGATACAGTCAATGCCATATCAATGATGGATTTTATAGAAACGCTTCGCTGGGAAAGCCACACAACAGGTACTATTCACTTAATTCTTGATGGCGCAGGTTATCATAGAGCCCAAGTATTAAAAGATAGAGCGTAAACGTCAATTAAAACCCACGTTCACAATAAGCTTCAGTTAGCTCAAACTATGATCTTCAATTCGTAATTTGGAGATACAAATGAGCAACCATTCAAAAGATGCTTCGATGAAGCAACACATAGAGGCCTGCCAAGCCAGTAACTTAAGCCAGGCAGTTTATTGTCAACAACATAAGATACCCTCTCATATTTTTAGCTATTATCGAAAGAAGTTGGGTTATGTTAGCTCATCAAAACAGGTCAACACCAACAATCAACTCATTCCCATTAATTTACTGGCCAATTCCCCCACAAGCAATGCAATTAAAGTAAGCCATACCAATGGTTTCAGTTTGGAAATCAATTCTGATACGAACCTGAATCAGCTCAAGTCCATTCTGGATTTGCTCAGGACTGTTTCATGATAACGGGCATCACAGTCAATCAGGTTTATCTGGTTTCTGGTGTTACCGATATGAGAAAAGCAACCAATGGGCTATCACTGATTGTCTCAGAGCAATTGGAACACAATCCCTTTGATGGCAGTGTCTTTGTTTTTTGTAATCGTCAGCGAGATAAACTTAAATGACAGCGGTCTCGTGAATTTGTAAAGAGTTGGCCATTTGAAATTGTTTCGGCCAGATCACCTCAATGACTCCCAGATCAAGTCATGATCTGGGATTTGAATGACTTCCCTTTAACTTTCAATCTGATCTTTCATACGATAGCTTTTTCCTTCAATAACCACTGTCTGAGCATGATGCAGTAATCTATCCAGCAATGCTGAGGTCAATGTGCTGTCATTGTTAAAGATCTCTGGCCAGTCCTTAAAGGCACGATTGGTGGTGATCACCGTTGAGCCCACTTCATAACGACCAGAGATGATTTGAAACAGCATATCGGCTCCATTCTTATCAATGGGTAAGTAGCCCAGTTCATCTAAAATGAGGATTTCAGGTTTAATGTATTTGCGCATTTCCAGTTTCAAACGACCCGATTTCTGTGCCACAATGAGTGAGTTAATGGCATCCACCGTATTTGTAAACAAGACCCGTTTTCCATTGAGACAGGCATGATGACCTAAGGCGGTGGCCAGATGCGTTTTTCCTAAGCCAACGCCACCCAGTAAAATAATATTAGTGTGTTGCTTTAAAAACTGTAGCCGAAAGAGATCCTTGATCTGCAGTTGATTAATTTTCTTTGGCCAGTTCCAACTGAACTGCTGTAGTGTTTTCACAAATGGGAATCGAGCCGTTTTCACTTTACGTTCAATTGCTCTTTCCTGTCGCCTATTATTTTCCAACTCAATTAACTGAGTCAGGTAATTAACATGAGACCAACTGTCTTTATTAGCCTTTAAAGCCGTCTCTTCATAATGCTCGGCAATACCAGGCAACTTAAAGTATTTCAACTGTTCAAGTAGTCTTTCGACTTCTTTATCAGTGGGCATATCAAGCATCATTTGAATGGCTTCACTTTTCTTCTTTGTTTGATTGTTTTGTTTCAAACTGGATGGTTGAGTCATAAGTTGTTCCTTTGATTTCTTTAGGTTGATAAATATTGATGTCGGGTTTTTCTAACGTAATGTCGAGTAAGTCTTCACTGCGGGTTAAATGCAAAGCACCTGCTTCGGGTAATTTGTTGAGTCGCTGTTCCAATAAATTGGCCACATACTCACTACTGAAGGCTTCAAAGACAAAGGCATCCAGCATGGCTCGTTCAGTGGCTTCAATGCCATAGATTTCACTGAGGCCAACAATCTTTCGCACAACTTTTAGGGTTTAAACGCTTCTGAGCCAGCTTTTGATAGTAATCACTGGCACGAGGTGACAGTGCAATAAAGCGTTGAAACAGTTTTTGATCTTCTGAACGTCTGCGCTGGGCTAGCAATTCTTTGGGATGGTCCGGATCTTCAAAATCACGATGGCGCTCAAAGCTGCGAATGTGTCGGGCAATGAGTTTTTCCTGATCATAAACACAAAGTCGCTCGGGATAGATTTTTAAGGTCAGTGACTGGCTGGCATATTCTGCGGGCACTGAATAGCGGTTAGAATCCAGACTGATGCGAAACAGTTTGGTCGAGCGGACGGTTTCAATCCGTGCAATGTCATATCGGTTAATGGGCAAAGAGCGCATGGCCTGCACATCTTCAGGCAAACAATCCACTGGCTTTTTTCGGGTTTCGCCATGGATGCGCACATTAGCAATGTCAGCCATCCAGATTTTAATGGCTGGATTCAAGATCTCAAACTGAGTCAACTCCAGGCCATTGAGGAAGTTTTTTTGACATAACCCACCCCGTTTTCAACCCGACCTTTTTCATTGCCCTTACGAACGCCACAGGCTTTAATTCTAAAACCATAATGATGTGCAAAGTCTAAGTATTTAGGGTTAAAAACAATATCTTCTCCTGCAGGGCGAGAGAGAACGCCCGTCTTCAAATTATCAATCATGACTTTTTCCGGCACGGCACCAAAGAACTCAAAAGCATGTTGATGACAGGCCAGAAAGTGTTCCATGCTTTGTGATAAAGTGAATTCTACGTACATCATTCTGGAATGGCATAACACCATCACAAAGAAGTTCAGCTTGCGAGTGGTTTCACCCACTTGAATGGTTTTGTACAGGCCCCAGTCAACCTGAGCAGCTTCACCTGGTGCAAAGGCTAAGGTTAAAAAAGCGGGCTTTCGTTTGGGTCGAACCTGATGAACATAACGTTTGACCACAGAGTAGCTCCCGTCATAACCCTCCTCCTGTACTCGTTGAAAGAGCTGAGTCGCCGTATAAGCATGCTTTTCCAGCAAACTGACAATATCATCCTTATAGGGATCGAGTTTGCTGTTTTGTGCTGCCGGTTTCCGTGGTCGATAATGTTTTTCCTGTAGCCAGCTCTCTACTGTGCGGTGATCTGAATCCATCTTTTGTGCAATCTGACCTACGTTCAGCTTATCCTGTTGATACTGTTTCATACGGCACCAGGCTTCATAATCAATCATGATGGCCTCCAGCATTTAATTGTTTGAGTATTTGTTTTATGTGGACAGGTGAAGATGAGGTTTGTCTAACGGGGTCAGATTTGGCTGATGGGGATAAAGATAGGACTTGATACAAAGGATGTTTATAAGTGATTAGTTTGGCCTGAATGAGTTCTGTTCGTGCCTGAGTGAACTTTAATGTCCCTATATTCAACTGTTTCATTAAGCTCGGTTGTGAGTAATAACTCAGCCCATTTTGATCGGCAACGGTAAGTAAAAATAAATAAAATGCCATTGATTCACAAGAGCAAGACTCAAAGTGGCCATCACGAACCAGGCGGTGATCGATCCAACTGAACTGAGAGGGGATTTGACGTAATTGCCCTGGATTGGGCATAGGATGCTCGGTCATTGTTTTCTCCATGTTTTAGGTGAGTGTTGAGTAAAAGATCCTCGCCTAATTCTCGCAGTTTCAGACCACTCTCGACTATGTCATCTTGTAACGTACTACCGATAAGATGTGCAATTAATCCTATTAAAACAGTGGGTTGGGACTTTAAGATCTCTTGTAACGCATTGGCGTTAAGATCGTCTGTTTTCTCTTTTATATCAATCGCTTGCGTGATTAAGGTATCTTGTAACGGTAATGGGTTATCCAATGATTGTTGTACAATTTTCCAGTATTTTGGATTTTGGGAACGCCATTGCTGAACACGCTGGACATTGACAGTGCCACAGAAGTAGTTTTTATTTTGAGGTTTTTGCAGCCATTTTTTTTGACTGGCGGCCTTATGGCTTGTCGACACTCAGGTGCTGAGCAGAATTTCTGACGACCTTTAGAGCGGGGGTTGGGTTTGAAAAAAGTGTGGCAGTGCAAGCACTTGCAAGTTCCTGAACGTGGCATTGAGTATTTCCTCTACCTGAGATAGTTGAGGAAAAGCAAGAAAAAGTACAGCAAAGAAAAGAACGGAAGAAGACAGAAGAAAATCCAAGTAGAACAAAAGATTTTTTTAAAATTGGGAAGAAAAAGCAGAAGAAGAAATGACATTTTCAAATGGCCAAGATTAGGACACTTTCAGGAGACCCCTGACAGTCCCTTTAGATGCGCATTAAACAGAATAAATACAAGCATTTAACGCTCATTTTTAGTATAATATGACGCATGAGTTCAACAGGCAAAATACTACCAGAAGACATACCAACGCTCAAAAACAGGGTGCTTGAACTCCAGTCAAAAGTGGACTGGTATGAGGAACAATTTCGTCTGTTGCAACATAAACGGTTTGGTACTTCCAGTGAAAAAGAAGTTCACCCCGACTTCTTTAATGAGGCAGAAACGTTCGCCGAAGAAGCACCGGAAGTCCGTGAAACCATTACTTATGAGCGTAAAAAGCCCGGTCGTAAGCCTTTACCTAAAGACCTACCTCGTAAAGTTGTTCGTCATGAGTTATCTGAAGCAGAACAAGTCTGTGACTGCGGTCATCACTTGCATGAAATTGGTGAAGAGACCTCAGAGCAACTGGAAATTGTTCCTGCTCAGGTATATGTTGTAGAACATGTTCAGGTTAAATATGCCTGTCGTGCTTGTGAGAGAAGGCGTTAAAACTGCTCCTAAGCCTGCACAGCCCATTCCTAGAAGTTTTGCATCACCCAGCCTGCTGGCCTATATCATTGTTTCTAAATTCCTAGACAGCTTGCCTCTCTATCGACAGGAAGCGATATTTAAACGCTATAAGATAACACTTTCCAGAGCCAGTATGTCCAACTGGGTGCTTAAATCAGCTGAATTACTCAAACCCTTTTATAATCGGTTGTTGTATTATCTCATTAGGCAGAAAATCATCCAGGCCGATGAAACAACGATGCGAGTGATCCATGATGGACGTGAGAATTGCCCTAAATCTTATATGTGGCTCTATCAAGGTGGCGGCTATCATTCCAAGTGTCCCATTGTTTTGTATGAGTATCAGCCTACTCGTGCAGGCCAACATGCCAAAACCTTTTTAACGGGGTTTTCAGGTTACCTGCAAACGGATGGCTTTCCCGGTTATCATATATTCGAAAATGAGAACAGTGAAGTCACTTTATTAGGCGCATGGCACATGCTCGTCGCAAGTTCCATGATGCCTTAAAAGTATTACCCAAGAACAGTCAGAAAAAGCCTGGCATGGTACAAATGGCGATCAGTAAAATTGCTAAATTGTATGCGATTGAAAAACAAATCAAACCGCTCAATGCTGAACAACGTTACCTGATCCGTCAGGAAAAAAACAAACCACTACTGGATGACTTTAAAAAGTGGTGTGATGATAAAGTGACTAAAACAACAAAAGACAGTAAGTTGGGTGTCGCTATTCGTTATGTGATCAATCAATGGAAGTATCTGACTGTCTATCTTGAAGAGGGCAACCTCCAGATTGATAATAATATGGCAGAGCGGCGGATCAAACCCTTTGTGATTGGGCGCAAAAACTGGGTCATGAACCAAAATCCTCGTGGTGCTGAGGCCAGTGCTATTTTATATTCAATCGTGCAAACAGCGAAAGCAAACAACCTAGAGCCCTTTGCCTTTTTAATACACATTCTGACTGAGTTACCTAAGCTGGGCAGGCATTATGATGATGAGGCTTTAGAGCAATTGTTGCCATGGAATTTGACTGAAAAAATTCAGCCTTTAAATAAAGTGGAATGATACGTCAACGTGGGAAGTTTTGACGTATACGATAGAGCACAAGAACTCAGCAAAACTCGGTGAAGTAACTTATTCTTATGAATTAAGCTGAAAACAGCATTTTTTGTTTGCCTGATGCTTTTTAAAATTTTTTTTGTTCTTTCTTTCTAAATAGCAGGCACGGGAGATGCTGCGTTTAATCGACGCATTTTCCCTAAAATAGGTTTATTTTCTTATTTTTACAGGTCTCATCTCCTCATAATCGTCTCTGTACAATAAAAAATCCATTAAATGTTCCCAGGAGTCCATCACAAAAAAGGTAATAACCCCTCTGAACTTTTCCCACATTAATTTTTTAGAGCCAAACTTTTTACGACAAGCTTGATAAGCCCCATCGGTTAATTCAAAAATTTGATGGAAATAAAAAGCCAGCAAGGTTAACAGATACATATTAAAGCTCAGGTGCTTCTTCCCATGACCATAATTATGCTCAATGTGATAGCCTTGGTTCTTTAATGTGTTGAAACATTCGTTTTCTATTTTCCAACGACATCGACCCGCCTGGGTCATTGTTTGAATATTATGTTCACTGATCTTTATGTCGGTGACCCAGCTATTTCGGTAGATAATTTTCCCTGCGGTATTGGTGAGGGTATATTCAAAAAAGTTAACTTCAATGGCATTTTTTCGCCATGTAAAGGGACATTATTTTTCCATCGATAATGATGTTGGTGCCCTTTTTTCGTCAATCCAGTCCATTGATGGGAGTTCAGAAAATGCTTCAAGCCATTCAAATAAATATGTGTGATCACCAGGTTTGGCAACCAATAAATAATGCATCATTTCTTCAATTATATCTTCTATCATAGGTTGATGTGACATCAAACCATCACCACAAATCATAAATCCTTGTCTTGGATGTGCTTTTTTAGATTGGCTATAAAACGTTTGGCTGCATTACTTTCACAATCCTGTTTTTTGTACCATCCGTATTTTGTATTGCTTCAGGCATGACAGGGAGCACTTGTTTTTTATCGGGGTGCATAATGGCACCTTGTAAAACAGCATGACTGTAGGTTATTTCACCCGTTCTATGTTCTTTATGAAGACAACAGTCACAATGGATTTGCTTAGAGGAATAATATTGCGTGCCATCAATAACACAAAGCAATGTGTTGGGTAATATGGCATACTCTTCAAGATGCTTATGTCGTCTGAGTCGTTCAAATAAATCTTTAAATGCAGGTGCAAATGTTTTAGAGGGTATGAGATCCAAAATGTCTCTTAGTTGACTATTTTTAGGAATTTTTTCAACATTAAAAAGAGTGCGTAAATTATTTTGATTCTGTTCCTCTTCCATCTGTTTCTGAAATTCACTTAAAGAGGATCTTGAAAATACATGCAGGCAAAAGCACTCTCATGTTGACTGTAATCACACTTTCCTTGTACTCGGCTATCTTTGATTGCATGAAAGTGCAATGAGATGGCCTGTTTCAGGGCAGAAAAACTTAAATGTTTTTTTTGCTGACTTAAAGAGGCCAAAATTCACAGTACCAAGCATATAAAAGGGAAATATTTTTTAACATGAAGTCATTCAACCAATTGAAAAACAAGAGTTTGATCTCTTGTTTCTCAAAATGCAAGCTTTTTATTCGATTTTTTTAATTTTGCTAAAGTTACTGCGAAAAGTTTTTTTATTTCTGCTTGGTAAGTACCACTACAACTCAATTGTTCATCTCAGCGAGAATTGCTGATTCCCTTGGTTGGTAGAAGACCTCGCTAAACTGAGTTCAAAGCAATAGCAGTTAATCAGCGCACTGGAATTATTGCGACTCGAAGAGTATTTGCCTTATTACTGTGGCTGTGTAGGACGACCATCTGCAGAACCTTCAGTGATTGCCAGAGCCTTTATTGCCAAGGCTGTTTATAACATGCCAACCACAATAATATTAATCGACAGATTAGAGTCTGATATCAAAATCAGGCGAATTTGTTATAAATACACATGTCTTATTATCTGGTATCAATAATTTATTTCCTTATCTACCAAAATGACCTTATAAGTATTCTCTATTTTTTACAATGATACAAATCATGCTTTCATTTGGTTTTATAGTAAGCGCTTAACCATCTAGCGTTATTCAAAAAATATCTCCCCTGCCTCATAATCAATCCATCGATTAATTATGAGACATATCAATGAAACCAGAAACCCAAGCCAACTCAAAACAATTTTGGCAAGACCACGTTAATCAATGGAATGAAAACAGTATCAGCCAGGCATCCTATTGTCAGGAACATGGGCTATCCATCAAACGTTTTGGCTATTACAAGCGTAAGTTGCTGGGTGCAACAACGCAAACCAGTGCGATGACAAAGGGGAATGGTTTTATTCAACTATCTTCCCCGACACACTATTCAGCCCGCACCTCAGCATTAATTGTAGAATTACCCAATCAGCTACGCATTGAAGGGGTGACTGCCGATAATGTACAGCTGGTAAAACAATTAGCAGGATTGTTCCAATGAAGTCAGCCATACTTCCATCACTCAGCCTGCCACAGGTGTATCTCTATCTGAAGCCTGTTGATTTTCGTAAAAGTTTTATTGGCCTCAGTGCCATTGTTGAATGTGAATTAGGTCATAATCCTTTTGCAGGCCATCTGTATGCCTTTACCAATCGTCAGCGTAATAAAATTAAATGCCTCTTCTGGGATAATACCGGTTTTGTACTCTATTACAAAAGTCTCTCAGAAGAAAAGTTCAAATGGCCAAAGGGTGAAGATGACCTGATGAATATCACCGGACAACAAATCAACTGGCTATTAGACGGCTATGATATCAGTGTCATGAAACCGCATAAGAAATTGCATTATGAGTCTGTATTTTAAGTACTTTTAGTCTATTTTTTGTTATAATAAAGCCATGCAAAACAAGGCTGAATCCACAAAAACGACTCTATATTTTCCGCTTTTTCACACGCGGACAAGAATGAATTGTTGAGTGTCATTGAACAGAAAAACCACCGTATAAAAATACTGGAAGAAGCCCTTCGTCTGGCTCGTAGTAAACGCTTTGCACCCAGCAGTGAAAAAAGTGATGGTCAGGAACGCTTATTTGATGAAGCTGAGCAGGCGGCTGACGATGAGGGGCTCCCTGAACCTAAAACCACTTCGCCTAAGAAGAAAGAAAAAACAGGCAGGAAGCCTTTCTCAAAGACTATTCCAAGAGTCCCTGTCTTCATCGATCTGACAGATGAAGAAAAAGCCGGTGCCATTGAGGTTTTTTACACTAAAGTCAGAGAAGAGCTGGATATCATTCCAGCTAAAGTCCAAATACTGGAATACTTCCAGGAAAAAGCCGTCTTTGCAGGCACCAATGACACAGACAGTCGTTCAATGAAAGCTGCGGTCATGCCAAAACATCCATTACCTAAATCAATGGGCAGTATTCACCTGATGGCACACATCATTATCTCAAAATATGCCGATGGTTTGCCTCTGTATCGAATGGAAGGCATATTATCACGCTATGGCGGCGATATAACCCGAGCCACCATGGCCAATTGGGCTATTAAACTGGCTCATCAGTTCCAGCCGCTCATCAACCTCATGCGAGAACATCAACTGTCGGGTGACATCATCCAAATGGATGAAACGGTGCTCAAAGTATTAAAAGAGCCGGGACTCAGTGCTCATTCGAACAAATACATGTGGGTCAGTCGTGGCGGGCCACCTGGACAACCCAGTGTGCTGTTTGAATACGATCCTTCTCGTAAGAAGGAAGTACCACTGCGCCTGCTTGATGGCTTTAGCGGCTATCTGCAAACCGATGGCTATGCCGGTTACAATGCCGTGTGTGCACAAAATAATGCCACATCGGTCGGCTGCTGGGATCACACTCGCCGTAAATTCAAAGATTCTCAGACGGCACAACCAAAGAAAAAGAGCAATCAAAAGCCTACAAAAGCCGATGTGGCACTGGCCCATATCAATAAGCTGTATTTAATTGAGCGTGAGATAAAAAGAAGCCAGTGTTAATGAAAAATTTAAGGTTCGTCAGAAACAGAGCCTGCCGCTTCTTGAGAAAATAAGAACATGGGTCGATAACACCCTGGGCAAAGTGCCGAACGACAGCTTGACAGGAAAAGCACTCACCTATATTAATAATCAATGGCCTAAGCTGACTGTTTATTGTGAAGATGGTCGGTTGAATATCAGTAATGTGCTGGCAGAAAATGCTATCCGTCCATTCTGCGTGGGTAGAAAGGCCTGGTTATTTTCAGATACGCCAAAGGGTGCACATGCCAGTGCAGTTCATTATAGTTTTATTGAAACCGCTAAGGCCAATGATATTGAGCCATATGCGTATATGGTCTATGTATTAACCCAATTACCTTATGCGGATACGGTTGAAAAGCTGGAAGCATTGCTTCCCTGGAATTTTAAAAAATCAGAATTGGAAAAGGTAAAGAACGCTGTTCGTTAAGCGCTTACGTTTTATAAATCAAACAATATAAGAGTCTCCTTATGTTTCAGGCTGTTGATAATAAGAGATAAAGACAATTCTGTTTTTTAAATCGGGAAGAAATCACCTAAAATATTATTTTTTCTAAACATATATTGATGCTGTAAGGCAATGTAAAGAGCCAGCATATTCTAGAGTGGGTGAATAAATAAACTCAGTCTTAAAACCATGCTTTTTGAGTGCATTTCTTGTCCTAATCAAATCTTCTTTTTAGTAATATCATACTTTGGAATCAATAACCGTCGATCAATTTGAATCCAGTTGAGCAAACTGGCATATTGCTCATTAATACTACGAATTGGAATTTTTAAAATCTTAGCATCTGGTTTATATAATTTTAATTTCTTAATCAACTGCATACTTGTATCACGATCATCACTTGATGAAAGGTTCCATGCTACAGCAAATAAGTTATCGCCTAGAACACGTATATGAATATCAGCATGACCTGTAATTTCATTCTTAAATCCAGAAAAAACCAACCAGTGATGAACTCCAAAAACAACTTTAAAATTATCCAAATCTTTGGTAGCTAAATTGTTTTGCGTCAATACATCATCAGTGACTATTATTAACCCATTTGAACCTGTAACCATATTTCCTTGAGCTAAGAATTCTATCGGCGAAAATGGGTGTTTATCAGCACAAATCAAACTGAATAATTGATCATCATTGGGACGGTCCATTTTTTCAATACGTGGAATACACCATTGTATTTTATGACCATTAATGTGGCTATACTTAACCGGACACACAACTTAAAACAACTAAAAGATAAAAAGTGTGACCTAAAATGAATGATCAAACAAAAAACCTGCCAGGGAGCTAGGTGTTAATGTAAATACTCTACATACCTGGATCAGTAAATATTCCAAACCGGTGAAGACGGTAGCCAATAGAAGTGATGAACACATTTATGATGAAGTAAAACGTCTGAAAAAAGAATTGGCAAAAGTGATTCAGGAGCGTGATTTATTAAAAAGGCCACAGCGTACTTTGCAAGGGAAACTTTGTGAAGTACGCATGGATAACTGATCAGGCTAAAGATTACCCGGTAACGATTCTGTGCCGTTTTATGGATGTTTCCCGTAGTTGCTATTATGATTGGGTTAGCTCTCCTAAAACGGATAGAGAGAAAGAAAATGAAGCGCTTACTGAGCAGCTAAAAAACTGTTTGAAGACAGTCGCAAGACTTATGGAACCCGTCGTCTTAAAAGAAAACTGGCTGAAAAAGGCGTTCATATAAGCCGCCGGAGAATTGGTCGATTAATGAAAAAAGCCGGTTTGTTTTGTAAAACGAAGAGACGCTTTAAAGCGACGACTAATTCCAAGCATAATAAGCGTATATCTCCAAATTTACTGGAAAGAGAGTTTACTGTCTCTCAACCTGATCGCTACTATGTGGGTGATATTACCTATATTGCCACCAAGGAAGGCTGGTTATATTTAGCGGTTGTCATTGACTTATTCTCTAGGCAAATTGTTGGCTGGTCGATGGATGAGCGAATGAAAGCCAAGCTAGTCAATGATGCTTTACTGATGGCCATATGGAAGCGTAAACCAATGGATGGATTGCTTTGGCATACTGACCGAGGTAGCCAATATGCCTCTGATAGTCATAGAAAAATATTGTCGGATCATAACATAATTCAGTCTATGAGCCGCAAAGGAAATTGCTGGGACAATGCTGTATCAGAGAGCTTCTTTCATAGTTTGAAAACTGAATTGACGCACCATTGTCGATTCAAAACCAGAGTAGAAGCAAAGCAGGCAATATTTGAATATATTGAGGTATTTTATAATCGGGAGCGACTTCATTCGGCTAATGATTATTTGTCACCAGTCGATTATGAAATACAGCAGGAAATAGCTTAAATCGATTGATTGAAGAGGGGTAAAAGGCGACATAAATGCCGCCCATTACCGTTGACGGCCATCGGCTCCTCAGCCTGTGCCGTGAAGATATTGTAACAGGATCATTACCGTTGTGAAAATACCTTGGGTGAATGGAACGGCTCTATCGTTCCAGAGGGCAAAGCCCTTTCTCTTCATCTGTTTAAAGTTAACATGAGAAACTAAAATGATAGGAAATACAAAATGACAAAAATCACTTGAAACAGCCAAAAAATATTTAGAAAACTGTCCGGAAAAGTGTTGACACATCATTACCCGCTTTCCAGGAAGTGGTTTTGGATTAGAATTACTTGTTGGACTTTTTATTCTTCGTTTACCAATACGACCTTCAATTTTTTCTTATTCATTTCATTGTTATATCCAGGCTTCACATATCGCCGGCGCCCACCTAGCTCGGAAGCAATTGACGTAACAGGTGATGATACGAAAGCGGTGGTCGCTATCAGTAATGCTTTTGTCGTTTTATTTAAACACATTTTCTCTTCCTCTGTATTATAAATTTTTATTGGTATAATGTGGCTATACTTAACCGGACACACAACTTAAAATAACTAAAAGATAAAAAGTGTGACCTAAAATGAATGATCAAACAAAAAAAACCGAATAAAAGCTATACATCAGAATTTAAAGAATCAGCTGTCAAATTAGCTAATGAGACGGATCAACCCGTTTCTCAGACTGCCAGGGAGCTAGGTGTTAATGTAAATACTCTACATACCTGGATCAGTAAATATTCCAAACCGGTGAAGACGGTAGCCAATAGAAGTGATGAACACATTTATGATGAAGTAAAACGTCTGAAAAAAGAATTGGCAAAAGTGATTCAGGAGCGTGATTTATTAAAAAGGCCACAGCGTACTTTGCAAGGGAAACTTTGTGAAGTACGCATGGATAACTGATCAGGCTAAAGATTACCCGGTAACGATTCTGTGCCGTTTTATGGATGTTTCCCGTAGTTGCTATTATGATTGGGTTAGCTCTCCTAAAACGGATAGAGAGAAAGAAAAATGAAGAAGCGCTTACTGAGCAGCTAAAAAACTGTTTGAAGACAGTCGCAAGACTTATGGAACCCGTCGTCTTAAAAGAAAACTGGCTGAAAAAGGCGTTCATATAAGCCGCCGGAGAATTGGTCGATTAATGAAAAAAGCCGGTTTGTTTTGTAAAACGAAGAGACGCTTTAAAGCGACGACTAATTCCAAGCATAATAAGCGTATATCTCCAAATTTACTGGAAAGAGAGTTTGCTGTCTCTCAACCTGATCGCTACTATGTGGGTGATATTACCTATATTGCCACCAAGGAAGGCTGGTTATATTTAGCGGTTGTCATTGACTTATTCTCTAGGCAAATTGTTGGCTGGTCGATGGATGAGCGAATGAAAGCCAAGCTAGTCAATGATGCTTTACTGATGGCCATATGGAAGCGTAAACCAATGGATGGATTGCTTTGGCATACTGACCGAGGTAGCCAATATGCCTCTGATAGTCATAGAAAAATATTGTCGGATCATAACATAATTCAGTCTATGAGCCGCAAAGGAAATTGCTGGGACAATGCTGTATCAGAGAGCTTCTTTCATAGTTTGAAAACTGAATTGACGCACCATTGTCGATTCAAAACCAGAGTAGAAGCAAAGCAGGCAATATTTGAATATATTGAGGTATTTTATAATCGGGAGCGACTTCATTCGGCTAATGATTATTTGTCACCAGTCGATTATGAAATACAGCAGGAAATAGCTTAAATCGATTGATTGAAGAGGGGTAAAAGGCGACATAAATGCCGCCCATTACCGTTGACGGCCATCGGCTCCTCAGCCTGTGCCGTGAAGATATTGTAACAGGATCATTACCGTTGTGAAAATACCTTGGGTGAATGGAACGGCTCTATCGTTCCAGAGGGCAAAGCCCTTTCTCTTCATCTGTTTAAAGTTAACATGAGAAACTAAAATGATAGGAAATACAAAATGACAAAAATCACTTGAAACAGCCAAAAAAATATTTAGAAAACTGTCCGGAAAAGTGTTGACACATCAGTATACCCTAAAAGAGTAAGCCGCACACAAAGTAAAAATAATAATACTTAGATTCAACTCATAAGTGCAACACTATTTGGTTGTATTTGTGATATTTGCTGGTTTATCGCTGGCTCATGAAATTCCCGGGGTGGCCGAGCGTAGCGATGGCCACCCCGGGAATTTCATGAGCCAACCGACGCGCCTGACGGCGCTACTAAAAAAATCATAAGTACAGCAATGATTTGCTCGAAAAAATGGCCAATTGCTTGTAAAATCGGCCATTTTCTCCTGCAAGAGTAAAGTGACTTATGAGAACTTACAAGCAATTGACACAAGAACAAAGATACTACATTTCGACTGAGATTAAAAATGGCATTTCCCAGTCTAAAATTGCTCAGGCGATTGAGGTGAGTAAATCTACTATATGCCGTGAAATTAAACGCAACGCTGGTTTACGTGGCTATCGATTTAAGCAAGCTCAAGAAAAAGCCGTTAAGCGTCGCTACAATGCTTCTAAAGCAATTAAAATGACGGATGACATGATTGCCCTTATTGATGAAAAGCTTTCACAGCACCAGTGGAGTCCTGAACAGATATCAGGTTGGTTACTGAATGACAAAATGCTACTTCTTAGCCATGAACGTATTTATCAACACATATGGGATGATAAGAAGCAAGGTGGTGATTTACATCAGTATTTAAGGCGTCAGGGAAAGAAATACCAAAAGCGTGGTAGTAACGGTAAAAGCAGTCGAGGACAAATAATTAATCGAATTTCCATTGATGACCGTCCTAAGATTGTTGATGATAAACGTCGTGTTGGTGACTGGGAAATTGATATGATGTGTCAACACTTTTCCGGACAGTTTTCTAAATATTTTTTTGGCTGTTTCAAGTGATTTTTGTCATTTTGTATTTCCTATCATTTTAGTTTCTCATGTTAACTTTAAACAGATGAAGAGAAAGGGCTTTGCCCTCTGGAACGATAGAGCCGTTCCATTCACCCAAGGTATTTTCACAACGGTAATGATCCTGTTACAATATCTTCACGGCACAGGCTGAGGAGCCGATGGCCGTCAACGGTAATGGGCGGCATTTATGTCGCCTTTTACCCCTCTTCAATCAATCGATTTAAGCTATTTTCTGCTGTATTTCATAATCGACTGGTGACAAATAATCATTAGCCGAATGAAGTCGCTCCCGATTATAAAATACCTCAATATATTCAAATATTGCCTGCTTTGCTTCTACTCTGGTTTTGAATCGACAATGGTGCGTCAATTCAGTTTTCAAACTATGAAAGAAGCTCTCTGATACAGCATTGTCCCAGCAATTTCCTTTGCGGCTCATAGACTGAATTATGTTATGATCCGACAATATTTTTCTATGACTATCAGAGGCATATTGGGTATACGTCAAAACTTCCCACGTTGACGTATCATTCCACTTTATTTAAAGGCTGAATTTTTTCAGTCAAATTCCATGGCAACAATTGCTCTAAAGCCTCATCATCATAATGCCTGCCCAGCTTAGGTAACTCAGTCAGAATGTGTGTTAAAAAGGCAAAGGGCTCTAGGTTGTTTGCTTTCGCTGTTTGCACGATTGAATATAAAATAGCACTGGCCTCAGCACCACGAGGATTTTGGTTCATGACCCAGTTTTTGCGCCCAATCACAAAGGGTTTGATCCGCCGCTCTGCCATATTATTATCAATCTGGAGGTTGCCCTCTTCAAGATAGACAGTCAGATACTTCCATTGATTGATCACATAACGAATAGCGACACCCAACTTACTGTCTTTTGTTGTTTTAGTCACTTTATCATCACACCACTTTTTAAAGTCATCCAGTAGTGGTTTGCTTTTTTCCTGACGGATCAGGTAACGTTGTTCAGCATTGAGCGGTTTGATTTGTTTTTCAATCGCATACAATTTAGCAATTTTACTGATCGCCATTTGTACCATGCCAGGCTTTTTCTGACTGTTCTTGGGTAATGCTTTTAAGGCATCATGGAACTTGCGACGAGCATGTGCCATGCAGCCTAATAAAGTGACTTCACTGTTCTCATTTTCGAATATATGATAACCGGGAAAGCCATCCGTTTGCAGGTAACCTGAAAACCCCGTTAAAAAGGTTTTGGCATGTTGGCCTGCACGAGTAGGCTGATACTCATACAAAACAATGGGACACTTGGAATGATAGCCGCCACTTTGATAGAGCCACATATAAGATTTAGGGCAATTCTCACGTCCATCATGGATCACTCGCATCGTTGTTTCATCGGCCTGGATGATTTTCTGCCTAATGAGATAATACAACAACCGATTATAAAAGGGTTTGAGTAATTCAGCTGATTTAAGCACCCAGTTGGACATACTGGCTCTGGAAAGTGTTATCTTATAGCGTTTAAATATCGCTTCCTGTCGATAGAGAGGCAAGCTGTCTAGGAATTTAGAAACAATGATATAGGCCAGCAGGCTGGGTGATGCAAAACTTCTAGGAATGGGCTGTGCAGGCTTAGGAGCAGTTTTAACGCCTTCCTCACAAGCACGACAGGCATATTTAACCTGAACATGTTCTACAACATATACCTGAGCAGGAACAATTTCCAGTTGCTCTGAGGTCTCTTCACCAATTTCATGCAAGTGATGACCGCAGTCACAGACTTGTTCTGCTTCAGATAACTCATGACGAACAACTTTACGAGGTAGGTCTTTAGGTAAAGGCTTACGACCGGGCTTTTACGCTCATAAGTAATGGTTTCACGGACTTCCGGTGCTTCTTCGGCGAACGTTTCTGCCTCATTAAAGAAGTCGGGGTGGGCTTCTTTTCACTGGAAGTACCAAACCGTTTGTGTTGCAACAGACGAAATTGTTCCTCATACCAGTCCACTTTTGACTGGAGTTCAAGCACCCTGTTTTTGAGCGTTGGTATCTCTTCTGGTAGTATTTTGTCTGTTGAACTCATGCGTTATATTATACTAAAAATGAGCGTTAAATGCTTGTATTTATTCTGTTTAATGCGCATCTAAAGGGACTTTTTTTAGTTGTTTTCCAGACCATGAATTTCAGGGTGAGCATGGTGTTGTGTGCAAGATAAACCATCCAGTAACCACTGTAATTCTCTCAGTGTTAACGAAAGAGTGGGTTGTTCTTTTTCCATCGGCCACTGGAATTTCCCTTTTTCAAGTGTACGATAGTAAAGCCAGAAACCATTACGCTCCCAGTACAGTATTTTAAGTTTATCTCGCTGACGATTACAAAAAACAAAGACACTGCCATCAAAGGGATTGTGTTCCAATTGCTCTGAGACAATCAGTGATAGCCCATTGGTTGCTTTTCTCATATCGGTAACACCAGAAACCAGATAAACCTGATTGACTGTGATGCCCGTTATCATGAAACAGTCCTGAGCAAATCCAGAATGGACTTGAGCTGATTCAGGTTCGTATCAGAATTGATTTCCAAACTGAAACCATTGGTATGGCTTACTTTAATTGCATTGCTTGTGGGGGAATTGGCCAGTAAATTAATGGGAATGAGTTGATTGTTGGTGTTGACCTGTTTTGATGAGCTAACATAACCCAACTTCTTTCGATAATAGCTAAAAATATGAGAGGGTATCTTATGTTGTTGACAATAAACTGCCTGGCTTAAGTTACTGGCTTGGCAGGCCTCTATGTGTTGCTTCATCGAAGCATCTTTTGAATGGTTGCTCATTTGTATCTCCAAATTACGAATTGAAGATCATAGTTTGAGCTAACTGAAGCTTATTGTGAACGTGGGTTTTAATTGACGTTTACCATATTGGCTACCTCGGTCAGTATGCCAAAGCAATCCATCCATTGGTTTACGCTTCCATATGGCCATCAGTAAAGCATCATTGACTAGCTTGGCTTTCATTCGCTCATCCATCGACCAGCCAATAATTTGCCTAGAGAATAAGTCAATGACAACCGCTAAATATAACCAGCCTTCCTTGGTGGCAATATAGGTAATATCACCCACATAGTAGCGATCAGGTTGAGAGACAGTAAACTCTCTTTCCAGTAAATTTGGAGATATACGCTTATTATGCTTGGAATTAGTCGTCGCTTTAAAGCGTCTCTTCGTTTTACAAAACAAACCGGCTTTTTTCATTAATCGACCAATTCTCCGGCGGCTTATATGAACGCCTTTTTCAGCCAGTTTTCTTTTAAGACGACGGGTTCCATAAGTCTTGCGACTGTCTTCAAACAGTTTTTTAGCTGCTCAGTAAGCGCTTCATTTTCTTTCTCTCTATCCGTTTTAGGAGAGCTAACCCAATCATAATAGCAACTACGGGAAACATCCATAAAACGGCACAGAATCGTTACCGGGTAATCTTTAGCCTGATCAGTTATCCATGCGTACTTTCCCTTGCAAAGTACGCTGTGGCCTTTTTAATAAATCACGCTCCTGAATCACTTTTGCCAATTCTTTTTTCAGACGTTTTACTTCATCATAAATGTGTTCATCACTTCTATTGGCTACCGTCTTCACCGGTTTGGAATATTTACTGATCCAGGTATGTAGAGTATTTACATTAACACCTAGCTCCCTGGCAGTCTGAGAAACGGGTTGATCCGTCTCATTAGCTAATTTGACAGCTGATTCTTTAAATTCTGATGTATAGCTTTTATTCGGTTTTTTTGTTTGATCATTCATTTTAGGTCACACTTTTTATCTTTTAGTTATTTTAAGTTGTGTGTCCGGTTAAGTATAGCCACATTATTTCAATTAACATAATAAAAATACTCTTTTAAAAAAATTTTGTTAAAACTTTCTATAAAAAACTCTTTGTAAAAATATGTTTAGCTAGTTTATCAGGGATATTGAACTTTATACAATAGACCCCATATTATTAATCATTTGAAGTTTTAAATAAGCGAGATGAGTATGCTACGAGTTTTAAATGTTGTTATTGATGGCGAGACCTATGCCGTCAATGTTGAAGAGGAAATGATACTCTCAGGTTCAACTTTGTTCAATAAAATGGATGAAGATATGAACAAGGGATGGACTTTAAGTAAAGAATTTGTGGAAAATCCTAATGTCACTCAACGTTGTCAAATTGTGGGTGATAAATTACTCACCGCCATTGAAGACGAAAATGAGCAAATGAAAACTATGATGGCAGGCTATATTCTTTCCAGAGTGCCTAATATTATGACCATCTATATTGATAATACCGGTGAAATATTTGAGACTCAACTTGAGTTAGCACCTCAATAATTAGCGCGTTATTAGTGAGTAACTCATTAATAGGCAAATAATAACTATTTAATTATTCATCTGTCAGGAAAAAACTTATGAGAATGAAGTCAAAATGGGGCAAAAGCGGTAAGACACGCTCCGTAGCAGATAATGCCAGTGCTGCTGCTTTTCTTACCTGGAGAATTGCTCAGGATGCCTTGCTGGATCTTGAGGACGAGCAGTATCAGACTGATAGCATGAGTCAAAGAATGGATGTGATTGTCGAATTCGTCATATTTCTTGCTCATATCGCTGACCGAATCACTTATGAACGCATGGATGTTGAAGAACGGCAGGAGTTTGTGACTGTAATGGTTAAACATTTGGCCAGAACACATCAGGCGAGTATGGAAGGCATTGCTGGTATCAAGGACTATAAAGAAGACTTTATCAATCTGGTTAATGAACGAATGTCCGACTATGCTGATATGCCCTATGAAGACGGTGAGCCAAGTTTTGTGATGAAGCGTTATCTCGGAACGCGCGTACAAGCTGTGATGGGGGAGCATTATAATAAATGGATCGAAACACAGGTATTAGAAATTAATGCGCCTACCGCGATTAAGCTCTTAAATAAAGCGATTGAAGATTTGTATAAACCGGCTTTTTAGGTTTAAACCTAAAATAATCAGTAGAATCGTAGCGAGAGCGACTTAGGTGCTGAAGATTAAGGGTTTTACAGGTTATTTTGGCTTTATTCGTAGTCACCCTACGGGTGAAGTCAAAATGTTCTGGAAAATCCTTAAGATTCAGTGCATAAGGCGGTCGCAGTAGGTTCAACTGATTTTTTTAGGTTTAAATAGGCCTGTGTTTTATTTCTAAGATAAAAAGCGACAAGATCAAAAAAACCGACATTTGCCGGTTTTTTTGTAGTCATTTCCTTTTTAACTAGATTTAAAAGCACTTAGTTTTAAAAGCACTTAGTTTTAAAAACCTAGGTTTAGAAATGACTTAAACTTATTAAGTGCTATCCTGTATCAGGAATTAGCTCAAGATAAATTTATTTCCAGTCAGCAAAGCCGTCTGTTTTCTTTTCTAGACCGTCTTCGTAGCCAGCGGTATAAGCTTCATTGACGCGTTGCTCTTCACGCTCAGGGTTACAAACGTAACCACCCTGCCAACCCTGGATATACTCTGGGTTTACGCCTTCAGATTCCATTTTCACAGTTGTATCATGATATTCTTGGTTCATAGTTTTTTCCTTGGTATTTCCAGTCGATTAAAGTCTAAGTCTTTATACTGACTTGTTGTTAAATACTGCTTATTAAAAACTGCTCGTCTAATAAACGAGCCAAGTTAATAAAGATAATGTAAAGCAGACTGTGACAAAATAATAATCCGCTTATATTAAACGATTTAGATATAAAATTCCAGTGTTTTTACTCAAATTTCCTTAGTAATTAACGGAAATACTCTCTTATATTATCAGCCTTTTATTTAGGCATTAAATCGTTTTAATGCTTCGCCAGAATCAATGGCCTGTCTGGCAATGTCAGCACCTGCTGACAGTGATTCTGCTTTACCGGTTCTAAATAAAGCGATAGAAGCAGCCAAAATCAATGAATCCCGGCTACTGCTTTGCTCACCATTCAGTGCGGCTAGACCGGCTTTTACCGTTGCCTTAACGGCAGCATCAAGATCAAATGAAGGCTTATCTTCTGCTTCAGGCGCGTCATAAATTTCAATGTCTTTAGGCAAGGGTGTCGAACGTGTTTTATGGTTCATGCCTAAATCTTCAGTGGCATTGACAACAAACATCTGGTCTTCACCATCATCTTCATAAAAATGTACTTTTGCAGGCTGTTGTAATGATGGAATTAAGCCACCTTCAACGCCACGGGCAATAATCGCACCATCAAAACCAACCATTTTTGCCAGGTCAGTGTAGACGGGTGGATAGGCCTTGTGTACAAAACCAGTATAGAGGGTGGTCTTCTTTGTGCCCCTTAAAGGACCCACTAAACACTCTAGCGTGGTGATGGCAGTACGTTTTACAATGGTCGTCCGTAATGGAATCAAATCGTGTAGAGTCGGGCAATAGGTTTTCTGGTCGACATAGGCCCAGCCAATAGCAGGATCGGCAATGCGTTGTGCCGCTTCTTTCATGCTAAGTTCTGCTGAAAGGCCGGTGGCTTTTAATACCAGATTAGTGGTAATGCCAAATTTAGGACCTACGCTTTCTACCCCATGGGAAGCTGCAGGTAAACCACAGGCGGCGAGTACTGCAGGCAAAAATGGGATAACAGGCAAGTCTCTGACATGGCCATTATAGGCATCGGCAATGTCAATTAAGTCATTAACTGCGACGGTGGTTATGGTTGAGCGATCAACAATCGCTTGCAATAAGCCTTTGTTTTCTTCCTGAGTTTCGCGTTTCATTCTCAGGCCAACGAGTAAAATAGAAATTTGAACCGGATCAGCATTACCACTTAAGATATAATCCATGGCCGCTTTTGCATCATCATAAGGGAGATTTTTACTGTATTCAGGGCCAGTACAGACGCGTTGTATACAGGACCTCAGATGCATTTTGTTTTGTTGATCAGTCATATTTTTATTCATTTGGAGTTTCCTATAAATCGATAATGGGTCTTATTTGTTAAATGTATTTTTAACATTTCTTTTAACAATTACTTTAATATAAGGCTAAAAGATTATTGCTACAGCTTAGCGATAATAAGTGCTAAGCTATTGACCTTAAACTTTTTATTCTCTATCTAAAAGAAGCTGATTACGATTAAACTCCAAGCACTCAGCGGAAGTGAGTATACTTTATTGCTGGAGTTCAACGGTATATCTCTATGGTATAGGATTGAAAAAAAATTTTGTCAATGTAGGTAATAAAGGGTATTATATATCAAATAACCAAGTAAAACACTCGGATAATATTTTGGTTTAAGAGTGTTAAATCATTAATGAGGTCAGAGATGAATTTAAGCGAAGAAGAAACAATGGATTTAAACAGTGGTTTAAAAGCACTGGAAGACAAACATTTTACCAGAGCGGTGCAATTGCTATCGCCTTTGGCGGAAAAAGGTGAGCCTGAAGCGCAGCATCGTATGGCTGTTATGTATCAAAACGGCCTCGGTGTGCACCGTAATGAGACGGCATCAGCTTTATGGATGAAGATGTCAGCGGATCAAGGCTATGAATTGGCATGGCATGGTATGGGCTTTATGTATATGGAAGGCGAGGGTGTTGATAAAGATCCGCAAGAAGCCATAAAATGGTTTACCAAGGGGATTGATGCCGGGTTGATTGGCTCTATGACCACTTTAGCAATGATGTATAAAGAAGGTAATGGGGTAGAAAAAAATCCTGAAGAAGCTGAGCGTTTATTAAAAATGGCTGGCTTTTAAGCACTTCTTTTAAGCACTTCTTTTAAGTGCTTTTTTAAGTAATAAGGTAAGCAATTGTAAAGCAATGATAGTGAGAAATAAATGAGAGCGTCGCAATTATTTGTGGTATTAGATCAAGAGTTTAAAGGTGCACAAACCGGGCATCATACGCCGGTTATGATTTGGGGCCCGCCAGGTGTGGGTAAATCTCAATTAGTGAATCAGGTGGCTGTTAAACATGGCCGCACCCTGATTGATATTCGCCTGTCACAAATGGAGCCCAGTGATTTACGCGGTATTCCTTTTAAAGACGGCGATAAAGTAGAGTGGGCAGTGCCTTCTATGCTACCCAATGTGGAAAAACATGGCAGCGAAGGTATTTTGTTCCTTGATGAAATCACCTCTGCACCGCCCAGTGTTTCTGCTGCGGCTTACCAACTTATTCTTGATCGACGTTTAGGTGATTATCAAATACCGGATGGCTGGGCAATTTTTGCTGCCGGTAATCGCCAAGGTGATCGCGGTGTCACTTATAGTATGCCGGCGCCACTGGCCAATCGTTTTTCTCACTATGAAATTGATATCAACCTAGATGACTGGGTTGCTTGGGCTTATCAGGAAGGCATAGATGAACGTATTATTGCCTTCTTGCGCTTCCGCCCTGACTTATTATTTGATTTTGATCCCGCCCATAATCCGGTTGCATTTCCGTCGCCAAGAACCTGGGAATTTGTGCATCGGGCATTAACCAAGTTTAATGATCATCCGGAATTATTTGTCGGTGCCTTACAGTCCTGTGTCGGGCCGGCAGCGGGTATTGAACTCAATGCCTTTATTGCTAACTTGGATCAAATGCCCGATCTGGATGCCATTATTAACGGTGAAGATGTACCGACACCGACAGAAATTGACTTGCAATATGCGGTGGCTTCGGCGCTAGTGGGACGTGCTATTCGTGCCCGTGGTACAGATGAGGCTGATAAAACATATACCAATATTCTTAAATACGCAGCGAGTTTCAGACAAAAAGAAATGGGTGTCATGTTAGTGTCGGATATGCATCGTGCCATTGGCGAAGACTTATTTGCCGTGGAAGAATTTGCTAATTGGGCCGATGCCATTGCTGATATTATGCTCTATGGGTGATTATATGGGTGCTTTTATAGGTATTAGTATCGATGCATAAGTCTGGTCTGGATGAAGAAATAGAAACAAAGCTAGGTGCTGCCCGTACCAAGCTTATCTTGGATAAGCCTTTTTTGGGTGCGCTAGTGCTGCGTCTACCCATTGTGGCCGCCGATCCGTCCTGGTGTGAAACCACTGATACGGATATGAAAAAACTCTATGTCAATCCTGAATACATCAAACAACTCAGCGTGGAAGAAACCCAGTTTGCGCTGGCACATGAGGCATTGCACTGTGCTTTGTCTCATTTTGCCCGGCGCATGCATCGGGTTAAATTACGCTGGGATATGGCCTGCGATTTTGCCATTAACCCTATTTTGATTGAAGATGGCCTAAAGCCACCGCCACATATTCGCTATTTACGTGAATATGCCGGTATGACGGCGGAAGAAATTTATCCAACTCTGATCGATAATGAAAATGATGCCGAACATGAACTGGGTCAGAATAATGATCAGGGTGATGATGAGCAGGGTGAACAATCCGATCAGGGTGAGGCCAAAGATACTGACAGCCAAAAGCTCAATAATCAACAAGAAAATGATGGTGAAGAGGCTAAGGGGCAAACTGGGGAAGGTAAAGAAAGCGGTGATTCGGAATCCGGTGATGGTACACAAAAAGAGCCGCCACCCACACCGAATAATGATGAAATACAAAACTTAAGTGCACAGTGGCAACAACGCTTAGCCGGTGCGGCACAACAAGCTTTGCAAGCAGGCAAACTGAGTCAGTCAATGGCTCGCTTGGTCGATCATTTATTGCAACCGCAATTGCCCTGGCGTATGTTATTAGCGCGTTATATGACGGCGACGGCAAGAGAAGATTATAGTTATGCTCGGCCATCAAGTCGTCGTGGTGAACCAGCAATTTATCCACGTTTGCGTAGCCACATGGTTAATATCGTTGTGGCGCTGGATATTAGTGGTTCGATTGCTACCAAAGAGATCCGTGAGTTCTTGTCGGAAGTCGATCAAATTAAAGCACAAGTGCGGGCAAAAATAGTACTCCATGCCTGTGATACCGAAGTCACTGATGAAGGCCCTTGGGAATTTGAACCCTGGGATGAACTAAAACTACCGATAAAATTTAAAGGGGGTGGTGGTACACGTTTTACTCCTGTTTTTGACTGGGTTGAAAAACAAGAGATGTGCCCTGATCTCCTTATTTACTTTACTGATGCTGATGGTGAATTTCCAGAGCAAGCCGCTATTTATCCAGTGATTTGGCTGGTCAAAGGTAAAGAGCCTGTTCCCTGGGGACAGCGAATACAATTGAATTAAATTTTTAACCCTTAATTATTAACCATAAGTCGATCAAAATTAAATGCCCTTATCGAATGAAGACAGCCTGAGATTAAATGTATTATTAGCACAAAAAGTCAGTGCTATTCGTATTGATGAAGGCAAATTAATGCTCTATGCGCTGACCCAAAAAGGCGAAGCAAAAATACAGCTTAATCCAACGGTTAGAAATGCTAAATATATCAAGGAAGTGAAAGACTTTTTATCGACTAAGGCGCTCGGTGCTCCCGGTGGTTTTCCCATGTTTATTTCCCGTTGGAATCGTATGGGAGATTTACGTAATAGCAGTCTTGATAAGCTCTTACTCTTGGGTGAAGAAGAAGCGGTTGCTGCGGTGGTCAACAATAAAAGTATTACGCCGGAGATAGCTAAAAGTGCCTGGTGGGCCATACAATCAGCTGAAAATGCCCGTAGCATGTTGGCTAATGAAGTGGTTGTACAATCTGAATTTGGCACCGAATTAGCTAACTTTCTGATTGAATTCCTACCCTTTGAAGAAGATCCCCTGAGCATGTTGAGCAGTGCGCGCCTGGTGTTACAGGAAGGGCTTATTTCTGATGAGGAAGTACTGAAATTATGGAAAAAAGGCAAGTCTAAAACCACGCTCTATGTTGGTTTTTTAGATATCAGACCGGATGCAATTCCTGAACAGTCTGATGAACATCATCAGTATCAGGCAAGCTTTGCTAAATTATCGGCTCTAGTGGCAGAAGACAATCCTTATGCTCTGATGTTAAATAAATTACTCAGTGCCTCAGGCCAGACTTTTTTAAAGACCGCAGAAGCTTCATTTAAGCGTCCTCCCAACTATGATATTGTCGCGGCACTCATAGAAAGTATTAGACGTTACGTGTTTGTGAAGCAAGCAGAAGCGGGGCAGAGCCAGCAACATCATGAATTAAGCCTCAGTCTACAAGGCGAGCCTGAAACCGATATTAATGCCATTCATAGCTTCAGTCAGGCTATTTTTCATGCAGAAAATGAACTCTGTTGTAGTGATGCGCTTAAGTCTGTACAGCAGACAGTACCTGAATTGGCAGAGCAATTACAAGCGATTTTATTCTTAGGTCGAACCTCACAAACTGTGCTAGCACCCACTATTGCTAATAGCACCGCAGTAGGCAGTTTAATGAGAAAAAAATTAAAACCCGTGTTTGATCCCATTATAACGAATTTGAGACTGCTACAATTATAGTTAATCGATAAACAATTGATAAATTGTCAATAAATACCCATAATGGTGTAGTGGAAATTATATCATGAAAGGTTAATATACACGGTTAAGATTAGTTATATTGAACCAATGTTAAAACGCTAAAGGTAAACTTATGGCTCAGGTAAAAATGTATTGTACAGATAGCTGTCCATTTTGTAGAAATGCAGAAAAACTCCTCGTATCAAAGGGTGTTGAAATAGAAAAAATTGACAGCGAAGAAAATGCCGAAGAGTTTGCCAAAATTGCCGCTGAAGTCGGTAGCGATAGCGTACCGCAGATTTTTATTGATGGTAAACACATCGGTGGTTTTGATGATTTATCTGAATTAGATATGGATGATGAGCTTGATCCACTGCTTGGAATTGCTTAGACCTTATAGTATAAAACGAAAAATTTGACGAGGTAATACCAGTGGATTTTTTTCCAATTTTCATGAATATCAATGGTCGCCAATGTTTAGTGATTGGCGGCGGTAAGGTCGCAGCACGAAAAATTGCTTTGCTATTAAAAGCCAAGGCACAAGTGCAGGTGGTTGCTCCAGAACTTTGTCGTGAAGTGGCCGAGATGGCTAAAACTGGGCAAATCAAGCATATCGAACGCGGTTTTGATGAGCTGGATATTTGTGATTCAAACTTATGTGATAGTGTGTTAGTGATTGCTGCGACCAATGATCAGGAAACCAATAAGAAAATTTCTGAACTGGCCAAGGCGCGTTCCATGCCAGTTAATGTGGTTGATCAACCTCATCTCTGTAGTTTTATTATGCCTTCCATTGTGGATCGATCACCCATTCAAATTGCCATTTCAACGGGGGGCAGTTCGCCGGTTTTAGCGCGTTTATTGCGGTCTCGTTTAGAGAGTTATATACCTTCAGCCTATGGTAAATTAGCCCAATTAGTTGATGGTTTTCGCTCTAAGGTGATCGAAAAATTTCCTAAAGCTGAGCAACGTCGTCATTTTTGGGAAGTTGTTCTCGAAGGCCGTGTAACTGAGTTATTATTTCAGGGTAATGATCATGGTGCCAAACATGCCCTGCAACGTGCTATTGATGAAGATTTTGTAGAAGAGACCGGTGAAGTTTATTTGGTCGGTGCAGGCCCTGGTGATCCCGACTTATTAACCTTTAGAGCTTTGAGGCTCATGCAAAGAGCCGATGTGGTTGTTTATGATCGTCTGGTTTCACAAGGCATTCTGGATTTAGTGCGTCGTGATGCTGAATTAGTTTATGTGGGTAAAGAAAGAAATAATCATTCCGTGCCACAGGAAAATATTAACCAGCTCTTAGTGCGTTATGCACAAAAGGGCAAACGGGTGTTACGACTTAAGGGTGGTGATCCCTTTATCTTCGGTCGTGGTGGTGAAGAAATTGAAACCCTCAAAGAAAACGATGTCAGTTTTCAGGTTGTACCTGGTATCACAGCGGCGGCTGGTTGTTCCAGTTATGGTGGTATTCCGCTAACACATCGTGACTATGCGCAGTCTTGTGTGTTTGTGACGGGGCATTTAAAAGATGGCACCGTGAACTTAAACTGGCAGGCGCTGGCACATCAAAACCAGACAATAGTCTTCTATATGGGCTTACAAGCGGTCAAAGTGATCCATAAAGAATTAGTCGCAAATGGATTGACGGATGAGACACCTGCGGCCTTAGTTGAGCAGGGTACTACTGAGAACCAACGGGTACATATTGGTACTTTATCGACCCTGGCAGAAATAGTTGAACGTGAACAAGTCAAAGCACCGACATTAATTATTGTCGGTGATGTGGTGACTTTGCATGAGAAGCTAAACTGGTTTAATCCAACCAGTGAACGTACGACATCTTTTCAAAGCGCCAGAGGCCGTCGCGAGACATAAATTGAAAAAGACAGATAAAAATTTAATTTTAAGCAATAGGAATAAATGATGGATTTTAACTCACTCTCTAAAGAGCAACAGGTGATGGTCGCCATGCGTAAAACACTGGCTAATATCATTAAAGATACAACACCTGAACCCGGTATGATTCATCCCTTGTCAGAGGCAACTGTGGTCGATGTTAAAGCTTGTTTCGCCTTGATCGCGGCAAGAGAAAGAGAACTATTAAGTGATATGGGTGTAGAAAATAAATCACGTCCGCATTTTACTGATGAACCTAAAAAGTCAGCTGAAGTGGTTTCTTTTATTAAACCCTCTAAATAAACCCTCTAAAAAAAGGGCATTTAAAATGCCCTTTTTTTAACTTTAACCTAAAATAATCAGTTGAATCGTAGCGAGAGCGACTTAGGTGCTGAAGATTAAGGGTTTTACAGGTTATTTTGGCTTTATTCGTAGTCACCCTACGGGTGAAGTCAAAATGTTCTGGAAAATCCTTAAGATTCAGTGCATAAGGCGGTCGCAGTAGATTCAACTGATTATTTTAGGTTTAACGCTTTGTTGTACGTCTTTTCTTTTTACGTTTTCTTTCCGGTAATTTAAAATTCACAATTGCTTTGACGAGCTCATTGTATGGAATGCCTGCCAATGATTGATATTGCTCTACAGCTTCTTTGACTGTACCGTAAATGTTTTCAATGGGGGCATGTTCCTGTGATTGCTCGCCAAACTTCGCATCATCATCATTTAAAACATCAGTTTGAGTCAGATCTTTGCTGGACAATAATTGTTGTAAGCCAAACATGCCACCCACTTGCACTTTAATTTCTTTCGCATGGGGCAAGGGACCATCAATTTGTGTCACTTGTAATGAAAAACGAGCACTGGAACGGAGGTTTTCGATGAGTTTGAAACATTGCTGTTGAGCAAATTCAGAACCACAGGCAAAGGCTTCACGCTCTGCTAATAAAAGCTTGCTTGCTTTCTCACAACCACCATAGCGCATTAATAGCATTTTCTCGAAATAGCACCGAGTTGGATTTTTTTCTTTATAAGCAATACGATAATTATCTTCGTCCATAGCCTTTCTCGATTGTTGTTAGTAAGAGAGCTATTTTTCCCACTCTTTCATGATCGGTTTTTCACGAAACTCAGACAGTTTTTCTTCTGCATCTAAAGGGTTATCAGCAAAAATGACCTTGATAATATCAACTGGATCATTGGCCGGATCTTGTCTCGATTCACGAGCAAAGTTACGTGCTTCTTTATAATTTTCAAACTCGTCCAATAGATCCATTGGTTTAACCAGGTTGGCAACAGTGGGAGAAATTTTATATACGTAATAGGCGGCCATTATGATTTCCTGCTAAAGTAAATTGGATTGAGGCTAATAGAAGCCAGATTGGCGTATTTTAGCATGTTATTGCTGAGGGATCCCCACGAATTTTTTAACAAATGTCAACAACTTGTTGCGTAAAATTTGAAATATTTTCAAAAACCATTTTAATTTCCTTCTTTTTAATTTTATACCGTTTATCTCGAATAATTTGAATCCCAATATAAACGTTAGAAAGCACAGTTCTATGCCTGATTGTATTGGCTTGTAAGTCATAGTGATATTTTTTATTCACAGCAACTTTGCCAATACACCAAAGTAAAAACTGTGTCAGTGCTGCGACTAATAATAAATTATTATATCGCTTTGCAGATTTAGATTTTGCTTGTGCAAGACCAATACCATACTGTTGATGTGTCAACACTTTTCCGGACAGTTTTCTAAATATTTTTTTGGCTGTTTCAAGTGATTTTTGTCATTTTGTATTTCCTATCATTTTAGTTTCTCATGTTAACTTTAAACAGATGAAGAGAAAGGGCTTTGCCCTCTGGAACGATAGAGCCGTTCCATTCACCCAAGGTATTTTCACAACGGTAATGATCCTGTTACAATATCTTCACGGCACAGGCTGAGGAGCCGATGGCCGTCAACGGTAATGGGCGGCATTTATGTCGCCTTTTACCCCTCTTCAATCAATCGATTTAAGCTATTTCCTGCTGTATTTCATAATCGACTGGTGACAAATAATCATTAGCCGAATGAAGTCGCTCCCGATTATAAAATACCTCAATATATTCAAATATTGCCTGCTTTGCTTCTACTCTGGTTTTGAATCGACAATGGTGCGTCAATTCAGTTTTCAAACTATGAAAGAAGCTCTCTGATACAGCATTGTCCCAGCAATTTCCTTTGCGGCTCATAGACTGAATTATGTTATGATCCGACAATATTTTTCTATGACTATCAGAGGCATATTGGCTACCTCGGTCAGTATGCCAAAGCAATCCATCCATTGGTTTACGCTTCCATATGGCCATCAGTAAAGCATCATTGACTAGCTTGGCTTTCATTCGCTCATCCATCGACCAGCCAACAATTTGCCTAGAGAATAAGTCAATGACAACCGCTAAATATAACCAGCCTTCCTTGGTGGCAATATAGGTAATATCACCCACATAGTAGCGATCAGGTTGAGAGACAGTAAACTCTCTTTCCAGTAAATTTGGAGATATACGCTTATTATGCTTGGAATTAGTCGTCGCTTTAAAGCGTCTCTTCGTTTTACAAAACAAACCGGCTTTTTTCATTAATCGACCAATTCTCCGGCGGCTTATATGAACGCCTTTTTCAGCCAGTTTTCTTTTAAGACGACGGGTTCCATAAGTCTTGCGACTGTCTTCAAACAGTTTTTTAGCTGCTCAGTAAGCGCTTCATTTTCTTTCTCTCTATCCGTTTTAGGAGAGCTAACCCAATCATAATAGCAACTACGGGAAACATCCATAAAACGGCACAGAATCGTTACCGGGTAATCTTTAGCCTGATCAGTTATCCATGCGTACTTCACAAAGTTTCCCTTGCAAAGTACGCTGTGGCCTTTTTAATAAATCACGCTCCTGAATCACTTTTGCCAATTCTTTTTTCAGACGTTTTACTTCATCATAAATGTGTTCATCACTTCTATTGGCTACCGTCTTCACCGGTTTGGAATATTTACTGATCCAGGTATGTAGAGTATTTACATTAACACCTAGCTCCCTGGCAGTCTGAGAAACAGGTTGATCCGTCTCATTAGCTAATTTGACAGCTGATTCTTTAAATTCTGATGTATAGCTTTTATTCGGTTTTTTTGTTTGATCATTCATTTTAGGTCACACTTTTTATCTTTTAGTTGTTTTAAGTTGTGTGTCCGGTTAAGTATAGCCACATTATGTTGATTTTTTGTATCTCTGAAACCTTCTTCAATTTGCATGCGAAATTTATACAGCCTAACGACTTTCTTTGGCTTGTTGATTTCTTTAGGTAAATGAGAAACTAATAGCCAGGGTTGTTTTGCTTTTTAGAATAGTAAAGGCTCTTTGCATCTTGAGAAATTCCTCCACGTTTTTTCTTTTATGTTTTCCTTTTCAGTCCCATGAAATAAAGTACCCTCACAAGGAAATGCTGTGCTTTTGCTATAGAAGATCGTACCTAATCCTGTTGGCGTTGTGGTCGCTTGCTTCATTATAGTAGTACAACCTTCAAATTTTTCACCCTCTAATGAGATCTGTACATTGCCCCGAACTCGACCAACCCAAAACCATCCCTTTGCTTCAATTGTTTCAAACCAGGGTGTTTTAAAAATTGCATCGGATAAGATAATGGGTTGGCAACCCTCTGGCAATATTGCTTCAAGTTCATCCAGAAAAGTATTATGAACCTGAGTATTATTCAATTTCTTTTCTTCGAAACATTCTTCATAAATAGTAAGTGAACGACCACCCATTGGTATGGATATTCTGAGTAGTTGAAAAATTTCACTACCTGGTATTGGCGACCAATCAGCTATAAGAACAGGGTGCTTTTGTTCACCAACCAATTGCAATGTCAAATACTGATAGAGATCTTTACGTTCATTGTGCAGGTGTATATTGCCAATTAATCTGTCCATTCTTTTGATATCATGCTTTGTTTTCGTTTTTGAATGAGCCCTCAAGTTTCTGCCCAAGCCAGTCACTGTTACCTGATGCTCAGATATTGCTGAATTAACACCTGCGATGAGTGCCTTTAATCTGATTTTATGCATATCAGGGCATGCAGATAATAATTTTTTATGTAATAATTGTGTTGCTTTCATGGCGTTCTCCAAATTGCTTTGTGGTGAACTAATTTGATCATAGTTCGCCATGAAAGTCGATCAATTTCTAAAATTTCAACGAGTTACTAAAAAAAATCGTGGGGATAACTCAGATGTTATTGTTTTAAAGTTGATGAGTTAGGCTTGATTAAAAAACAGTACAACTGATAGGTGAAAATTAAAACCCCTGTCAGATTTGAGGAGGAAAGGAGTGTCGTATTTCAGTCATGTACTGAGCGGTTAAATAACCTAATAATAAAATAAAAGAAACTTGCCTAGTTGACCATTCGCAAAATCAATCAGATAAAGACGATTCAAATATTTTTCATTATTAGACAATAACCAAGTAAAATAGTCAAATATATTTGTATGAAAATGAGTGATTTATTGGAAATTACTAATATACTTATTTTTTTGCTAATAATTAGTATTTTAGCTTAAGGATTTAATAATTTTTATTGCTTATGTTGATAATCAAAATAACCACAATAACTGAAGGCAAAACCGAACCAGGGATGATTAACGATGAATCTCATATTAAAATCATTGGGATTATTGTGACTGACATGTTCTTCAATAACAGATTTTCCTATTAAAACATGCAAGGGAATGGGTATTAATTTGTTGCCTATTTTAATAACATAGCCTTTATCTGACAGCGGTCTCGTGAATTTGTAAAGAGTTGGCCATTTGAAATTGTTTCGGCCAGATCACCTCAATGACTCCCAGATCAAGTCATGATCTGGGATTTGAATGACTTCCCTTTAACTTTCAATCTGATCTTTCATACGATAGCTTTTTCCTTCAATAACCACTGTCTGAGCATGATGCAGTAATCTATCCAGCAATGCTGAGGTCAATGTGCTGTCATTGTTAAAGATCTCTGGCCAGTCCTTAAAGGCACGATTGGTGGTGATCACCGTTGAGCCCACTTCATAACGACCAGAGATGATTTGAAACAGCATATCGGCTCCATTCTTATCAATGGGTAAGTAGCCCAGTTCATCTAAAATGAGGATTTCAGGTTTAATGTATTTGCGCATTTCCAGTTTCAAACGACCCGATTTCTGTGCCACAATGAGTGAGTTAATGGCATCCACCGTATTTGTAAACAAGACCCGTTTTCCATTGAGACAGGCATGATGACCTAAGGCGGTGGCCAGATGCGTTTTTCTAAGCCAACGCCACCCAGTAAAATAATATTAGTGTGTTGCTTTAAAAACTGTAGCCGAAAGAGATCCTTGATCTGCAGTTGATTAATTTTCTTTGGCCAGTTCCAACTGAACTGCTGTAGTGTTTTCACAAATGGGAATCGAGCCGTTTTCACTTTACGTTCAATTGCTCTTTCCTGTCGCCTATTATTTTCCAACTCAATTAACTGAGTCAGGTAATTAACATGAGACCAACTGTCTTTATTAGCCTTTAAAGCCGTCTCTTCATAATGCTCGGCAATACCAGGCAACTTAAGGTATTTCAACTGTTCAAGTAGTCTTTCGACTTCTTTATCAGTGGGCATATCAAGCATCATTTGAATGGCTTCACTTTTCTTCTTTGTTTGATTGTTTTGTTTCAAACTGGATGGTTGAGTCATAAGTTGTTCCTTTGATTTCTTTAGGTTGATAAATATTGATGTCGGGTTTTTCTAACGTAATGTCGAGTAAGTCTTCACTGCGGGTTAAATGCAAAGCACCTGCTTCGGGTAATTTGTTGAGTCGCTGTTCCAATAAATTGGCCACATACTCACTACTGAAGGCTTCAAAGACAAAGGCATCCAGCATGGCTCGTTCAGTGGCTTCAATGCCATAGATTTCACTGAGGCCAACAATCTTTCGCACATGAACTTTAGGGTTTAAACGCTTCTGAGCCAGCTTTTGATAGTAATCACTGGCACGAGGTGACAGTGCAATAAAGCGTTGAAACAGTTTTTGATCTTCTGAACGTCTGCGCTGGGCTAGCAATTCTTTGGGATGGTCCGGATCTTCAAAATCACGATGGCGCTCAAAGCTGCGAATGTGTCGGGCAATGAGTTTTTCCTGATCATAAACACAAAGTCGCTCGGGATAGATTTTTAAGGTCAGAGACTGGCTGGCATATTCTGCGGGCACTGAATAGCGGTTAGAATCCAGACTGATGCGAAACAGTTTGGTCGAGCGGACGGTTTCAATCCGTGCAATGTCATATCGGTTAATGGGCAAAGAGCGCATGGCCTGCACATCTTCAGGCAAACAATCCACTGGCTTTTTTCGGGTTTCGCCATGGATGCGCACATTAGCAATGTCAGCCATCCAGATTTTAATGGCTGGATTCAAGATCTCAAACTGAGTCAACTCCAGGCCATTGAGGAAGTTTTTTTGACATAACCCACCCCGTTTTCAACCCGACCTTTTCATTGCCCTTACGAACGCCACAGGCTTTAATTCTAAAATCATAATGATGTGCAAAGTCTAAGTATTTAGGGTTAAAAACAATATCTTCTCCTGCAGGGCGAGAGAGAACGCCCGTCTTCAAATTATCAATCATGACTTTTTCCGGCACGGCACCAAAGAACTCAAAAGCATGTTGATGACAGGCCAGAAAGTGTTCCATGCTTTGTGATAAAGTGAATTCTACGTACATCATTCTGGAATGGCATAACACCATCACAAAGAAGTTCAGCTTGCGAGTGGTTTCACCCACTTGAATGGTTTTGTACAGGCCCCAGTCAACCTGAGCAGCTTCACCTGGTGCAAAGGCTAAGGTTAAAAAGCGGGCTTTCGTTTGGGTCGAACCTGATGAACATAACGTTTGACCACAGAGTAGCTCCCGTCATAACCCTCCTCCTGTACTCGTTGAAAGAGCTGAGTCGCCGTATAAGCATGCTTTTCCAGCAAACTGACAATATCATCCTTATAGGGATCGAGTTTGCTGTTTTGTGCTGCCGGTTTCCGTGGTCGATAATGTTTTTCCTGTAGCCAGCTCTCTACTGTGCGGTGATCTAGATCCATCTTTTGTGCAATCTGACCTACGTTCAGCTTATCCTGTTGATACTGTTTCATACGGCACCAGGCTTCATAATCAATCATGATGGCCTCCAGCATTTAATTGTTTGAGTATTTGTTTTATGTGGACAGGTGAAGATGAGGTTTGTCTAACGGGGTCAGATTTGGCTGATGGGGATAAAGATAGGACTTGATACAAAGGATGTTTATAAGTGATTAGTTTGGCCTGAATGAGTTCTGTTCGTGCCTGAGTGAACTTTAATGTCCCTATATTCAACTGTTTCATTAAGCTCGGTTGTGAGTAATAACTCAGCCCATTTTGATCGGCAACGGTAAGTAAAAATAAATAAAATGCCATTGATTCACAAGAGCAAGACTCAAAGTGGCCATCACGAACCAGGCGGTGATCGATCCAACTGAACTGAGAGGGGATTTGACGTAATTGCCCTGGATTGGGCATAGGATGCTCGGTCATTGTTTTCTCCTTGTTTTAGGTGAGTGTTGAGTAAAAGATCCTCGCCTAATTCTCGCAGTTTCAGACCACTCTCGACTATGTCATCTTGTAACGTACTACCGATAAGATGTGCAATTAATCCTATTAAAACAGTGGGTTGAGACTTTAAGATCTCTTGTAACGCATTGGCGTTAAGATCGTCTGTTTTCTCTTTTATATCAATCGCTTGCGTGATTAAGGTATCTTGTAACGGTAATGGGTTATCCAATGATTGTTGTACTATTTTCCAGTATTTTGGATTTTGGGAACGCCATTGCTGAACACCAGCAATTCTCGCTGAGATGAACAATTGAGTTGTAGTGGTGCTTACCAAGCAGAAATAAAAAAACTTTTCGCAGTAACTTTAGCAAAATTAAAAAAATCGAATAAAAAGCTTGCATTTTGAGAAACAAGAGATCAAACTCTTGTTTTTCAATTGGTTGAATGACTTCATGTTAAAAAATATTTCCCTTTTATATGCTTGGTACTGTGAATTTTGGCCTCTTTAAGTCAGCAAAAAAAACATTTAAGTTTTTCTGCCCTGAAACAGGCCATCTCACTGCACTTTCATGCAATCAAAGATAGCCGAGTACAAGGAAAGTGTGATTACAGTCAACATGATGTGCTTATGAGTGCTTTTGCCTGCATGTATTTTCAAGATCCCTCTTTAAGTGAATTTCAGAAACAGATGGAAGAGGAACAGAATCAAAATAATTTACGCACTCTTTTTAATGTTGAAAAAATTCCTAAAAATAGTCAACTAAGAGACATTTTGGATCTCATACCCTCTAAAACATTTGCACCTGCATTTAAAGATTTATTTGAACGACTCAGACGACATAAGCATCTTGAAGAGTATGCCATATTACCCAACACATTGCTTTGTGTTATTGATGGCACGCAATATTATTCCTCTAAGCAAATCCATTGTGACTGTTGTCTTCATAAAGAACATAGAACGGGTGAAATAACCTACAGTCATGCTGTTTTACAAGGTGCCATTATGCACCCCGATAAAAAACAAGTGCTCCCTGTCATGCCTGAAGCAATACAAAATACGGATGGTACAAAAAACAGGATTGTGAAAGTAATGCAGCCAAACGTTTTATAGCCAATCTAAAAAAGCACATCCAAGACAAGGATTTATGATTTGTGGTGATGGTTTGATGTCACATCAACCTATGATAGAAGATATAATTGAAGAAATGATGCATTATTTATTGGTTGCCAAACCTGGTGATCACACATATTTATTTGAATGGCTTGAAGCATTTTCTGAACTCCCATCAATGGACTGGATTGACGAAAAAGGGCACCAACATCATTATCGATGGAAAAATAATGTCCCTTTACATGGCGAAAAAAATGCCATTGAAGTTAACTTTTTGAATATACCCTCACCAATACCGCAGGGAAAATTATCTACCGAAATAGCTGGGTCACCGACATAAAGATCAGTGAACATAATATTCAAACAATGACCCAGGCGGGTCGATGTCGTTGGAAAATAGAAAACGAATGTTTCAACACATTAAAGAACCAAGGCTATCACATTGAGCATAATTATGGTCATGGGAAGAAGCACCTGAGCTTTAATATGTATCTGTTAACCTTGCTGGCTTTTTATTTCCATCAAATTTTTGAATTAACCGATGGGGCTTATCAAGCTTGTCGTAAAAAGTTTGGCTCTAAAAAATTAATGTGGGAAAAGTTCAGAGGGGTTATTACCTTTTTTGTGATGGACTCCTGGGAACATTTAATGGATTTTTTATTGTACAGAGACGATTATGAGGAGATGAGACCTGTAAAAATAAGAAAACAAACCTATTTTAGGGAAAATGCGTCGATTAAACGCAGCATCTCCCGTGCCTGCTATTTAGAAAGAAAGAACAAAAAAAATTTTAAAAAGCATCAGGCAAACAAAAAATGCTGTTTTCAGCTTAATTCATAAGAATAAGTTACTTCACCGAGTTTTGCTGGCTGAACACGCTGGACATTGACAGTGCCACAGAAGTAGTTTTTATTTTGAGGTTTTTGCAGCCATTTTTTTTGACTGGCGGCCTTACTGGCTTGTCGACACTCAGGTGCTGAGCAGAATTTCTGACGACCTTTAGAGCGGGGGTTGGGTTTGAAAAAAGTGTGGCAGTGCAAGCACTTGCAAGTTCCTGAACGTGGCATTGAGTATTTCCTCTACCTGAGATAGTTGAGGAAAAGCAAGAAAAAGTACAGCAAAGAAAAGAACGGAAGAAGACAGAAGAAAATCCAAGTAGAACAAAAGATTTTTTTAAAAATTGGGAAGAAAAAGCAGAAGAAGAAATGACATTTTCAAATGGCCAAGATTAGGACACTTTCAGGAGACCCCTGACAAAAATTAATGCCATAAGAACTCAAACGCTGATCAAAAAATGTGATATTGCGGTTATTCGTTTTGGCGCTAAATATAAACAATGGAATGCTGCCTTTGATGCGGGAAATTGTGCGGCCTTAGGCAAACCTTATATTACCTTGCATGATGAGAATATAGTACACCCACTCAAAGAGGTTGATGGCTCAGCAATGGCATGGGCAACCACAGCAGAACAAGTAGTCGAAATTCTGCAATACATTATTAGCAAAGAGTGATTTAATGCGTGAGCATTATCAAAATTTGTTTATACTTCAGATGTAGGATGTGGTGAGGAACGAACCGCATCAATGGTTTTAAATGTAGATTTTTGATGCGGTTCGTTCCTCACTCTCGCATCCTATTAACGTAAAGACAAATGGGTTTATTTGAGCTGTCCAGTGATAATTAATAACACATTGCTTTTTCGCCGATAATTATAAAAATCAGCCACTACTGTACAGGCTGAATTAATATTGGCAGTTGTAAACGTATTTACAGAAAGTGACCCTCCACAAGTTCCACTCACTCTATTAATGCTATAGCCTTCATTCGGGCTAATAATAAATTGTGCTTTATTATTATAGTCTACTGTTTGACTATTGCTGATAGTGCCGCCGTTATTTGCCGATGCACTAATAAAATAGCTGGTATTAAAGGTTTCAATGCCATCAACCCAGGCGGCATCAAGACCATTATTGAATGCTGCATCTTTACTATAAATCCACTTCAACTCATGACTGCCAGCGCTTAAAGTCATTGATTTTTTCACCCAGTCAACTTCACCGGATAGTGCCTCAATTTCAACATTATCAATATAAAATTTAACAAAATCCGCATTGAATTGTGAAGAAACTTTCCAATAAAAATTGACTACTTTTGGGCCACTTAAACGGGTTTGTATAATACTTTGCTGATTATTTGCCAGTACCCCACTTTGCAAGGCACTTTGACCAATATTAAATTCGCTACTTTGGGTACGCCAGAGCGCATCACCTGACGATGTCCAGCTTAAACCGGGATAATCAATGGCACTTGCTATGCTAATGGTGGAAAAGCTAAAGCTAACAGAACAATCAGCATTTATGCTACTGATAGTATAAATATCATTATTCCAACTGCCGGGGGCGCAAGTGCCTCCAACGCTACTGTCGGTAGTATATGAGCTTTCATTGATAACAGTAAAGCTGGCTGTATTACCAGCATTGACCAATTGATAGGTTGGGGAAATGCCACCGCCTGCACTGCTAGTGGCGGTGACCGTATATTGTGGTATGAAAACTGCCGTGACAGTTAAGTCTGAAGTCATACTGATGGCGCAAGTGTTATTGACGATAGCAGGGCAGTTATTCCATGCTGAAAAAACAAAGCCGGTGGCGGCGATGGCAGTCAACACGACATCGGTGTTTTGGATATACACCTCACTGCAATCAGCACCACAATTAATGCCAATGATATCACTATTAATTGCGCCTGATCCTGTCAGTGTCGTGTTCAAGGTATAATTGATAGTCGCCACATCATTTCTAAAGTTGGACAGTAAGTCTTTGTCAGTATTTAACGAGCGAGCAGCATCATAGTCGATTGTGCCACAGGGTGAGTTATCGCAGTTTGAAATATTGGGATTAGAGAAGAAATAAAGTCCAGGATAAAAATTACCCATGATGGTGCCGAATCGGCCACTAATTCCATAACCATGTGAATAAGGGTGAGAACCCGTCAAGCCACCGGAACTGGCAATATCATGAGAAATACCCATGATATGACCCAATTCATGGGTAAAGGAAATATCATCGCAATAATAATTAGAGCCACCGATGTCATTGCCATCGCCCACTGTCGCATAAGCATAATCAGCATCCAATGAAGAATTTATCCATGCGATGCCACAATTGGTATGGTTGGTATTGCTATAGGGACGTACCAGAATGACAAGATCAGCACCCAATTGATTCCTCAAGGCAAAGATATCGGTGCCGGGAATGGTGTTATTGGTTAGGTCATCCAGAGCATTATTATTATCAATATTATTGTTATAAGTGATCTGTTGTGTGCCCACGAGTCTGATTTGCATTGCAACCTGACTATCAGAATAAGCCTGATTGGCTATTGAGACCAGATGATCAAGCCGGGTAGAAATAGCCCCGGCATTTTCACTGGCAAAGCTGCCATTATATAAAACCAGTACATCAACGATGGTATTGCCATTGATACTAGTCGGCGCTGCGGCGGTTTGCACTGTTTGGCTGCCTTGACTGTTGGTAGCTTGAGCGGTTTGAGGTGCTGGGCTTATAGTGGGCGGTATGATGCTGTCGTTTTCAGTGGCAAACTGAGCGTGTTGAAAATTTTCAAGGTTAAAATCAATCAGCCGCAATTGGCCATTGATGGTTTTTAATTGCAAAATGCCATCGGGAGTGCTGATGCGCCCCATGATGATTTTATTATTTAAGGAAAGGTGTGCCCGATATTGAGTACCCAAGCCTTTCAGATGGCCTATCCAGGTCATTGAATGACCCTTTCTATGTTGCTTATTATTTTTTAGTTCATCAAAAACAATAATATAGCGCTTGCTAGTTAAAGAGGCTATGCTTAATTCATCGCCAGGCTTTAATGCCAGTAATTTTTTACTTAAACTAATCGCTATGCCCTTAGGGATGGATGATTTACCTAAACGATTGTTAAGATTTCTTTGAAAAGAGCTAAATTTAGCACTATTTATAGATTGCTTGGCTGATACCGTAAAGAGTTTATCCATTGAAAATGCAGGAAATGGCAAAACTGTGAGACACACGAATAATATTAGGTATTTTAAATGACTAATAGCGGTCCCATTTGAAGCCCAATGACTTATTCGAAAAATGCAGTGAGATTGATTTAATCGCATAAAATATTTTCTAAAATTTTATAAAGTCTGAATGTAGCATAAATATGATGTAAAATATTTGATGTACTACTACATATTCAAATTCAGTGATTATATAAAAAATATTTTGCTGACTTTATTGTTGCTTAACTGCTTACCAGAAGCGCACTCGACCGGTGTCCAGATGTATAAAGTTGGAGCGAGAATAATAGCCCACGCCACCTAGCTTCATATTAATCGCTAGTTCTTGCAAGTTTTTTGTTCTTGCGCCTGCCAAACGAACATCAATGGCCTTGCCTTGCATGTGCAAACTGCGCTTAGCCACGCCTTTACTTTTATTTCTTAACTGGGCATTGGTTTTGGGGGAGCGATAGCCTGAAATGACTTCAAAATGATTTTCAATACCGGATTTTTGTTGCAATAGGTACAAGAGATCCAACAAGCGAGGATCAATGTCATGTACCTCACCGGTGCGAAAATCACCCAGAAATAGGTTGACCTGTTGTAATGCAAGGGGTAAATGATTAGACCCGTCATGATAAACAATGTCTAAACGCTTACTGGTATGGGTGTGATAAAATGAAAGCGATCGTGCTTGCTGTTTTATCGGTGATGATAAAGCCAAAGTATTGGCTGCATAGGGCAGGCTGAGAGCACCTGCTATACCGGTAAAAAACCGACGTTTTGAATGTTGAACTGATGAACTTTGCATTTGTCTTAATTTCAGCCTGTGATTATACTGTGCATCTCTAAATTTAGACCGATATTGATCGTATTAGTTGCACTTATTGCTTGAATTCAGGCTTCTCTTTTTAGATTATAACTATTTTTAGGATAATAATAAAATAATGACTTCTCAAATTTCATCTCTTCTGCGTATGATTTTCTTGAGCGTGTTTTTACTGTGTTTATATGGTTCAGTACATGCTGCTATGACACCTCTGCAACAGCAATTGCAAACAACTGAAAAAGGTCGCCTAATGATAGGGCAAAGTGACATTGCGGTGCAGGGTATTATTAATAAAATGTACGAATACAATGAATATCAATTATTCTGGAAGCAACCGGCTATGACTGATGTGTTGCTCACCGCTATTCGTCATAGTGAGACTTTAGGCCTAGCACCCAATGATTATCACTTAGATGCTTTAAGCAAACGTTTAGAAATAGGCTTAATGGACAAATTATTAGGTGCATCTGAGCAGGAACAGGCACAATTGGACATCTTATTAACCGATGCGGTTTTGCGTTTAGCTTATCATTTGAACTTCGGCAAAGTTGTTCCTGATACACTGGATCCGGATTGGAATCTAAGACGGGAATTTTTTACCCATGATCCCGTGGCAAAAATGGTTTATACGCTTCGTTCGGCAGAAAAATTGGATAAATTTCTTGAAACGAGTATTAATACAGGTTTAGTTCATAACAACTTAGTGGCCGCTTTAGCTAAGTATAAAAAAATACAAGCGCAAGGCGGTTGGCAAACTATCGCATCGGGTAAGACATTAAAACCAGGTATGAGTGACGAACGAGTACCCGCTATCAAAGCGCGTTTGCAAGCCAGTGGCGATTTAGAAAAGGCTCCCATTCCGGTTGATGATTTTAGTTATGATTCAACAACAGAGGAAGCTGTCAAAAGAATCCAGTATCGACATAATTTGGACGTTGATGGGGTGATTGGCAAGGGCACTTTGCAACAATTGAATGTGACAGTAGCACAGCGTATCGATAGTCTTCGTGTCAATCTTGAACGCTGGCGTTGGATTGCTAAAAATCTGGATGATGAATTTGTGTTGGTTAATATTGCCGGATTCAAAGTCTATTATGTTAAAAATAATAAACTGGTATGGGAGTCTAAGGCTCAGGTCGGCACGGATTATCGAAAAACACCGGTCTTTAGAGATGAAATTTCCTATTTGGTGTTTAATCCTACCTGGACTGTGCCACCGACTATTTTACGCAAGGACATCTTACCTAAACTGAGAAAAAATCCAGCCTATTTAAAAAATAAAAATATGAATGTGGTTGATGCGAAGGGCAAGATTATTGATGCCTCAGGCATTGACTGGTCCAACATGACGGCTGGAAACTTCCCCTATATGATCCGTCAGGAACCAGGACCGAATAATGCGCTGGGCAGAGTAAAAATAATGTTTCCGAATAAGCATTTAGTTTACTTGCATGATACGCCCAGCAAAAGTAAATTTAATCGTACTCAACGGGCTTTTAGTTCCGGCTGTATCCGTATCGAAAATCCTTTTGAACTGGTGGAAATGCTGCTAAAAGATAGCCAAAACTGGAATCAAAGTCGCTTTGATACAATTTTAGCCGGTGGCAAATTACAAAACGTCACATTGCCGGTAAAAATACCGGTGTTATTGCTCTATTTTACCGTTGAAGTGGATACGGAAGGCCGTGTTATCTTTTATAAAGATATTTATAAACGAGATGATAAAGTCATTAAGGCATTAGATGCGCCATTTCATTTTGTTTTACCCGAAATGAATAATGCGAGTTAAACAGAGAGGGTTTGTCTGACTAAAAACTGATTTGTTGATGCTCGAAAGCTTCAGGTCGTTTATAATAGCGCATTAATTGTTTAGAAAAATAGGTATTTTATGAGTGAAGTAAAAATTTATAGCACCGGTACTTGTCCCATGTGTACCCGCGCAAAGGGATTGTTTGATAAGTGGAACATTGAGTTTCAAGAGGTGCGTGTTGATCAAGATCGTGCGGGTTTGATGGAAATGAGTAAAGTGACCAATGGTGCGCGGACAGTGCCTCAGATCACCATTAATGGAAAATGGATCGGTAGTCTGACGGAGTTGACAGAGTTACACATGGATGGCGAACTCGATCATTTGATGTAAAACGCTCAATTTAAAGACGCTGTACTTCCCAAAAAAGTCTCATGAGTATGGGGTTTCTTAGAGCGTTTATTTTCTCTGAGAGACAGGTGGTATTTGTTGTGGCGGTGCTTTATCCAATTGTTGTTTAAGACGCTGTTGCTCGGCAGCTGTAACGGCCTTTAGGTATTCAGCGCGGGTCATCATTGATGATGCTGCATCACGGAAGCGTTCGGATTCACGCTCTCCTGTTAAATAGCCCATGTGAAACCAGATATAGGCTTGATGATAATCTTTGGGCGTTCCAAGGCCATAAAGATACATACTGCCCAGCTTGCCATAAGCGCGTGCATCTCGTTTATGTGCGGCAATTGTAAATTCTTTAAAGGCCGTTTGTCGATCACCCTGCTGATTGGCTTCTTCGGCGGTCACATAATGAGAAGTGAGATTGATTTGCGGGCCGGTTGCAAACAAATTGCTGCTGAGCATTGATAATAATGTCAAACTTCCAATCAAGGTGAGCTTTAAAAATAGTTGTTGCAAAATATTCTACCCATTTTTATTTAGACTTTTTTAATGAAACATTAGTGTAGCTAAGTTTGATCAGACTGGCAATCACTCATAGGAAATAGTCTTGATACAAATCAGAGTGTTGCGCCATGGTTAAGTTTTCTAAATTTGACGGTTTCACTCAGGTATTGGTAGTGAATTACTATGTTAATATGTTCTTATAAATATTAGGGTTATTATTGCTTGACATTGTTTATCAATCTATCTAATACTTAAGTAACAGCCGATATAATTTACATTTAGGGCTATATAAAACTTTTAAATTATTTATCGATTAAATATTATGAATCCTGAATAAGGACTCACGTTAAACACATAAATTTTAAATAGAATACCAATAAACAAAGTAACCATCATATGGACGTACCGGTTATTAAGGAGGATACAAAGATGATATCTTTTAAGGAACTCAATGAGCAAAATCATAAGATTGTAGAACGCAGTAAAATTATTTTATATATGATTCAAGATCGGACAATCTGTGATAGTGATGTAACCTGTGATTTATTTTTTGATTTGACTGATAGAATTAAAAAACACATGGATATTGAAGAGCGAGAGCTCTATAAAAATATGTTGACACATAGTGATCATGGTATTAAACAAACGGCGGAAAATTTCTTGTCGGGCTCGGCAGAAATTAAACGTGTGCTGAAGCAATATATGAAACGCTGGTGTCATAGTCATCATTTACGTATTAAAGATCATGATCAGTTTGTTAGCGAAACTGAAGAAATATTTGAGATGATTCAAGTGCGTATTATTAATGAGACTGAGAAATTTTATCCTGCGGTACGTTCAGTTTATGGCGAAAAAATGGTCGCTTAATAGTCAAGCATAAATGCCTCCATAGTTTTTTTGCAAACTATAGGGGCATGTCTTAACTCTTTTTTTCATATCGCACTGCAAAAAACACCCTATTTTTATCCTCAATTTTCTGGAATTCCCACCAATCTCTGTCTAAACTGTTAGAAGCTGTTTGTTATTAAAAAACGACTATTGGCTTTGGGATCCTTAGAAAAATAATTATGCAAAAAATAAAAATACTGATTGTTGATGATGCTTCTTTTATGCGCGACATTGTGCGCAAAGGCGTACGTAGCCAATATCCGGGCTTTGCAACCAAAGAGGCTGCTGATGGTAGTCAGGCAAAAAACATTTTGAGTCAGGAAGACTTTGATTTAATTCTCTGTGATTGGGAAATGCCTAAAATGACCGGCGAAGAGTTATTAGCCTGGTTACGCACCGAGGGGCCAAAACCAGAAACGCCTTTTATCATGATCACCAGTCGGGGTGATAAGGATCACGTCGTTAAAGCATTGTCCCTAAAGGCAAATAACTATGTAGTAAAACCCTTTACCAATGAAAAATTAAGCGAAGTGATCACCAAGCAATTATGTCAATCATTGGGTTTGAAACCTGATAAACTGCGTCAACTTGGCGCCTCATCCGCTACAGGTGTGGCACCGGGTAATAATGATGCCATGAGCTTGCTTACGGGGGGAACTAAGACGGTAAAAGCAGCTGATTCAGAGGAAGACAAGGTATTAAGTGCCAAGCCAAAAGAACAGAGCATTGCTCAAATCCGCTGGAAAGATTTAAAAACCAAGTGTTTGATTAAAGAAATCAATATGAACTCGGTGACTGCAGTGATTCGTGGCGATAATAATATTCCCTCAATCATGGAATTAGTGGTCTTTGATTTGGTCACGAATGGTGGCAAGGATATTTCTCGAATCAACGGCTATACCTACCAATTACAGGCACGCGAAACCAATGCTGAGTCTGAGTTCGTGAATATTACCCTACGTTTTATTGATGGTAATGATCCCGATAAGCAAGCGCATCTAGAGCGCTATATAAGCTCACTTAAATAAACTCATTTAAAAATGCTCACTTAAAAACGCTCACTTAAAAACGTATGAAGGGCAATAAAGTCTCACTCCGATAGAAAAGTCATCTATAATAATCGCTTTTTCATTTTGCCAAGCTTGGAAATAACATGTTTAAAATTGAAGAGATTGACCCGGTTCACTATCGAAAGCAGACACGTAAATCAACCCTGATCATTATGGGAATTTTTATTGTCATTGGTTTTACCACCGCTAGGTATACGGTCGTCTACTTTGGTGAATATTCAGATAGTCATATAGTTCTCAATTTTCTGGGTGCATTTGTTGGTTTACTGATCACATTCGGGATAGTAAATACTTTCTTTAAAGATGCCAACTGGATGAAAGAAGCCATGTATGCATGGCGTTTGAAACGCCACATCATGTCTATTTATAATGCGATGAAGCCCCTTCAGGAAGCGGCTGATCAAGGCGACATTGAAGCCATCAAAATCCTTCGTTTTTATCATCTGGGAACAGAACAGATGTATCAATTGGACAATAATAGTCACGGGTTGATGGAATTGAAAAGTCAAATGCAAGCACTCGAAGCCAAAATGAAAGAGATGGATATAGAGGCGAATCAAACTGAATTTAATATGGAATCAGTGGCTGCTTACCGCAACTAAAACTGGGGTTTAAGGGCAGAAGCTCTATCTGTAAAGGGTTGTGGATGGCTCTTAAAACCCGCACCACCAAGCATTATGGCCGATAATGCGTCAGAGCAAGTTGCCATCATTGTACATTGATTTCATATCAACAACTCTGATCCCCTTGATTTGCAACTTAGTTTTGATGTTTATTTTATGGTTGTCTCTAAAGACTTATGAACTTTGTAAGCCATAATTACAGGGGGAGGATCATATTTATGTTGCCATTTATCAACATTGGGTAATGATAAATAGAGGGTTAATGTGAACGTCTGAAAAAAGAATTGGCAAAAGTGATTCAGGAGCGTGATTTATTAAAAAGGCCACAGCGTACTTTGCAAGGGAAACTTTGTGAAGTACGCATGGATAACTGATCAGGCTAAAGATTACCCGGTAACGATTCTGTGCCGTTTTATGGATGTTTCCCGTAGTTGCTATTATGATTGGGTTAGCTCTCCTAAAACGGATAGAGAGAAAGAAAATGAAGCGCTTACTGAGCAGCTAAAAAACTGTTTGAAGACAGTCGCAAGACTTATGGAACCCGTCGTCTTAAAAGAAAACTGGCTGAAAAAGGCGTTCATATAAGCCGCCGGAGAATTGGTCGATTAATGAAAAAAAGCCGGTTTGTTTTGTAAAACGAAGAGACGCTTTAAAGCGACGACTAATTCCAAGCATAATAAGCGTATATCTCCAAATTTACTGGAAAGAGAGTTTACTGTCTCTCAACCTGATCGCTACTATGTGGGTGATATTACCTATATTGCCACCAAGGAAGGCTGGTTATATTTAGCGGTTGTCATTGACTTATTCTCTAGGCAAATTGTTGGCTGGTCGATGGATGAGCGAATGAAAGCCAAGCTAGTCAATGATGCTTTACTGATGGCCATATGGAAGCGTAAACCAATGGATGGATTGCTTTGGCATACTGACCGAGGTAGCCAATATGCCTCTGATAGTCATAGAAAAATATTGTCGGATCATAACATAATTCAGTCTATGAGCCGCAAAGGAAATTGCTGGGACAATGCTGTATCAGAGAGCTTCTTTCATAGTTTGAAAACTGAATTGACGCACCATTGTCGATTCAAAACCAGAGTAGAAGCAAAGCAGGCAATATTTGAATATATTGAGGTATTTTATAATCGGGAGCGACTTCATTCGGCTAATGATTATTTGTCACCAGTCGATTATGAAATACAGCAGGAAATAGCTTAAATCGATTGATTGAAGAGGGGTAAAAGGCGACATAAATGCCGCCCATTACCGTTGACACATCAGGTTCCACTTGATTCATCATAAGTGCCACCAGCGATTCGAGGGCGCATTGTTTTTCCTTTCGGGTCGTCTATGGTGTTAAAAGGTGTGTTAAATCTCCCACGTGCATACGGCTTGACTTCATAAGGTTGCTTAACACCTTGTTTTACTGCAATCATATCGGCCATATCAAAGAGCCAATAATAGTGTTCAGTATCGGCACGTTTAAATTGACAGGGGCCTTGGCAAATATGACCATTGTCTTGCATTATTTTATATCCACCACCACTTAGGCGCATGCTAAATTGCCCGAAAACTGCATAAGTACGTGTGCCGGGGATAATCAATCCATAGTTTGCACTGGCACTATCAGTCCAAATATCATTATTACCGACGTTTTTAGGATCATAAGCATCAAGAAACTCTTTGCCAAAAATAGTGGGAAACCAGACATCCGTTTGATAATTAAACTGAATAACACCACTGTACTTTGAAAAGGGTAGCCAACCAGAAGGTGTATCGGCCATAATATGTGCTAGACTAAAATCTAATATCGCCGTTGAAGGTATTTGTCCACTGCTTGCTTGTTTGCCAATAATATCCGATGAGTTAAAAATCCAGGCGCTGGGTCCCATGGAAGAGCGGGCATTGATTGATACCTGATCGGCACTGGATGCGCCACTGATATAGTCACCCCCGAGGATAGCTTGATATTCAGGAGGAATAGGTGAAACCCATAGTATTTCATGTGCCTTGCCCGAGAATTCAAAAAAACCATCGATATTTGAGGTTGATAAGTTGTTAGCATCTCTTGCGACTAAAGACGTGTGGGTATTGTTTGCACCACCGTCAAAATAGTCATAGACCTGGATTAATAATTCACCATTAATGTATTCCATACCACCGACACGATTAATATTTTGCGTGTTACCTGTGTCAGATTCAGATAAAACCTTTCTAAATTCTTGTCTATAAGCACCTATATTTAAATCAGTTATTTGATCGCTGATAACCAAAGGGGGAATCTCAAACTCTGCTATTGAACCGTGTAAATTAAAACCACTGAGAAATAGTGAATTATGATCAGAGTTAAAGGCAAGTCGGCCATGGCTATAGCTTGGTTTAGATTCTCCCTTAGTGCCTGATTTTATTCTGAATGCGCCCTGATATGTAAAATCTGAAATGTTAATCAAAGGTAGTGCTAATATGTTTGCAGGGACATCAGTCGAATTATTGGTATTTTTTTGAGTATTTAAATTAGTTACCATACTAATAATAGATAATGAGGAAGATTTTACTTGAGTTGCAAAGCTAATATTGGTTAATAATAGACAGACAAATATAAATGTTGAGTTTTTCATTATTACTAAACTCCAAGTCGTAGTAGGGCATAAGGGTTATGTCTAAAATAGACTAATAGACTTAGCTCTTACTCGATAATAGTCATTTCATTATGGGTAAGGGGATACTTATTTCATCTCAGATATTAACTGAAAGGTAATTTAATTATATTTCTAATGATTGTTCAAGATATTTTTCCGAATTTTCCCAGTCACATATAACGCCTGAAGCTCTACCAAAATTAAAAGAGTATAATGCTTTTTTTGTATCGGGTAAGCTTCCCTATTCAACGTTCGCTAAAGCTCTGCCATATGCAATTTTAGCTTCGTTCCATTTGCTTTGATTAGCTAAGTTCATACCGTCATTGTAATACCTATCAGCTATCATTACATTTAATGGGTTAGTACATGATGCTATTAAAAACAGTAATATAATGATTGATGTATTTTGTAACATATTTTTTACTCTAACGCCAAAATCATGGGTGCGTCTTTTTGCATCCCATGCATTTTTTTTGGTTATGCTTTTCATTCTCTGTTTGACCAGTAATCTGGTATTCTGTGTAAATGAGAAACTGCAACAATTAAAATTTCTTCCTGAGCTTCCATATACTGATAAATAATGCCATATGGGAACTTCTGAACTAAACACCTGCGAGAATACTTACCTATCTCTTCGTATGAAAAAGGAAAATTGGTAATTCTACTTTTAGAAAGTTCAACCTCAGTTATAAATCGGAATCCTAAGCCGCTTTGGACTGATTCATAATATTCAAAAGCATCATCTAGCTCTGCTTCTGCCACTTTAAGAAAAGTTACCTTCACGTTTTACGGTACTTAGCAAAGACCTTCTCTGCTGAAACAGCTTCAATTTCACCTTTTTTATACGCTTCAACACGTGAATCTGCCTCTTTTGCCCACAGAGCATCAATTGTTGAGTCTGGTCTATCAAGACTAAAAAGTAGTTTCTCTGCAACATCTGCACGCTCTGATGCACTCAGCTCAAGAGCTTGGTCTAAAATCATATTTACTGAATTTGTCATAGTATAAATCCTCTGTCAGAATTTTAGCATATTTCAAACTTTCTTGAGCATAACATCTTAGCATTTATACGTTGTGCGCAGCATTACGTATAAATGTCTGTTGGACGTCAGTGGCCTTAACTGATGAGGTTTTGGCTTTAAGGTTTATAGGTGGGTGATGAGATGGACGCCTGATGTGTCAACACTTTTCCGGACAGTTTTCTAAATATTTTTTTGGCTGTTTCAAGTGATTTTTGTCATTTTGTATTTCCTATCATTTTAGTTTCTCATGTTAACTTTAAACAGATGAAGAGAAAGGGCTTTTGCCCTCCGTCAACGGTAATGGGCGGCATTTATGTCGCCTTTTACCCCTCTTCAATCAATCGATTTAAGCTATTTCCTGCTGTATTTCATAATCGACTGGTGACAAATAATCATTAGCCGAATGAAGTCGCTCCCGATTATAAAATACCTCAATATATTCAAATATTGCCTGCTTTGCTTCTACTCTGGTTTTGAATCGACAATGGTGCGTCAATTCAGTTTTCAAACTATGAAAGAAGCTCTCTGATACAGCATTGTCCCAGCAATTTCCTTTGCGGCTCATAGACTGAATTATGTTATGATCCGACAATATTTTTCTATGACTATCAGAGGCATATTGGCTACCTCGGTCAGTATGCCAAAGCAATCCATCCATTGGTTTACGCTTCCATATGGCCATCAGTAAAGCATCATTGACTAGCTTGGCTTTCATTCGCTCATCCATCGACCAGCCAACAATTTGCCTAGAGAATAAGTCAATGACAACCGCTAAATATAACCAGCCTTCCTTGGTGGCAATATAGGTAATATCACCCACATAGTAGCGATCAGGTTGAGAGACAGTAAACTCTCTTTCCAGTAAATTTGGAGATATACGCTTATTATGCTTGGAATTAGTCGTCGCTTTAAAGCGTCTCTTCGTTTTACAAAACAAACCGGCTTTTTTCATTAATCGACCAATTCTCCGGCGGCTTATATGAACGCCTTTTTCAGCCAGTTTTCTTTTTAAGACGACGGGTTCCATAAGTCTTGCGACTGTCTTCAAACAGTTTTTTAGCTGCTCAGTAAGCGCTTCATTTTCTTTCTCTCTATCCGTTTTAGGAGAGCTAACCCAATCATAATAGCAACTACGGGAAACATCCATAAAACGGCACAGAATCGTTACCGGGTAATCTTTAGCCTGATCAGTTATCCATGCGTACTTCACAAAGTTTCCCTTGCAAAGTACGCTGTGGCCTTTTTAATAAATCACGCTCCTGAATCACTTTTGCCAATTCTTTTTTCAGATCTTTTAGTTGTTTTAAGTTGTGTGTCCGGTTAAGTATAGCCACATTAGCAGAACTGTTGATTATGGTTCATGGGCAAAGTTCAGAAAGCAATTCCTAAGTATCCTAAACACGTAGGGTGGGCACAAAAAGCGTGCCCACCCTACCAAGACTACGATCGTAGGGTGCTGCTGAGGGACGAAGCGCACCATCTTCAGAAGTCCGCTTCAGCTATGCCTAGCATAAAGCCATTCCCAGCATAAAGGTTTAAACAATCCATGTTAAAACAATCCATGTTGAAAGAATCCATTAACCACAAGCACCAATAGAATCAAACCAGTACCAAGCAGTGTAAAGCCAAGAATATGAGAAACAATATTCCAGGTCTTTGAAGGCCCTTTGACGATGTATTTTTCTAATTCGCCGGTGGCAACAAGACGCTCATACTCTTCAGGACGCTCTTCTTTGAGTTCTTCTAAATCCCAAGTGCCGGTGAACATCACTGTATCCAATGGAAACTTAGCCGGTCTGAAGTGGTTATTGAAAAAATGCACCACAAATAATGTTAATACCGCTAAAAATGCTTCTAAACCGTGAGCAATAGTGGCCAGGTTAAACATCCAACCGGGAATGTAAGGGCCGATATCTTCATAGAACCAGAGCATAATGCCGGATGTACCGATAACAAAAGCACCCCAATAAACAGCCCAATAATCAAATTTTTCCCAATAGGTCCAGCGATCAAAGCGAGGTTGCTTGCCCTTGCCAAAGTACCAGCGGAACTGACCCTTCATGTCTTCCCAGTCTTTCTTTCTTGGTAGTAATGAATCTGGGCCGAACCATTCAAAATCTTTATTTTTAAAGATATTGAATAGCACGACAGCCCCGTGACCAAAAATGGCTAATAAGAAAATCATGCCAGCCCAATGGTGTAAGACATTCAATGTTTCAGAGCCACCTAATGCAGGCACTAAATACATTGCCCAGGTGGTATTGGGATACATAACGACCATGCCGGTTAAGACCAGAAACATTAATGATAGCGCCAACATCCAGTGATTAACACGCCAATACCAGGGGAAACGCTGGAAATAAATACCACTATGCTTTTTCTCAGGCTTAATGCGAATAGGATAACTGCGTGATTCACTATGCTGATAAATAACCGGGCGTTCTTTCTTCTCACGCCAGAACCACAGCACTGAATGCAGGTAGAAAAAGATAAGCACAGCAATAACCAATGCGCCCATACCCTTGCCTAAAATCCAAAGCTCGGGGTATTTCTCCCAATTGCGTGTCGTACCATGAGGGTGGTACTTAACAAAGTTTTCATTGGCACTTTCATGACATTGCTGACAAGTTTCAACCAAGTTTTTTTGGTTAATGGGAGATGTTTCACTATTTGCATGAGCAATGGTATGGCTATCATGACAATCCACACATTTAGGGGCATCGTTGCCACCATGCCATGCTAGTTGTCCATGTGGACTGGACATATAACCATCAAGCTCAGATTGATGACACTCACCACAGCCCTCAGTAATAATTCGATGTGCAGGTAATTTTTTTATGTCACTGATTTGATGTGATGAATGGCAATCAGAACACGTCGCAGAGTCGCCTTTCCAAGGTGTTTTTAATGCGGCACCATGCATCGATTGACGATATTCCTTGAGCGCTTCTTCATGACAACTGCCACAAATTTCAGGTGAATTTAAACGATAAGTACTGGCACGTTTGTTTTCGGAAGGAAAAACATAATGTGCGGTATGGCAGGTTGAACATTTAGCATTGTTTTTTATGCCTTGATCGCCATGTGCAGAGACTTTGTATTCTTCGGTATAAGTCACTACTCGTTTAGGCGGTGGTCCACCGAAAAAAGAGTTGCGCTTTTTGCTGGCTACCGTATCATTTTCGGTTAATTTTTCATGGCATGAAACGCAATCAACTGTACTCAGTCCGCGCTTACGATGAGGCACTTTTTCAATGTCATTGTGGCAATCAGTACACTGATTACTGCCATGAACACTGTCTTTGAACGTTGCGGTATCAACAAATAATTTTTGTTTTCCAGGCTGGCCATGCTTGTTTGGCACACTGAAACCACGTTCACCATGACATTCGGTACAGTCTTCATCAGGAAATGATTTAGCCTGGAGTGAATTGAGACTGGCAAGAAGAATGACAGCAGAAAATAACACAGAAAAAGTTTTCAATATTTGCATAAAAGATTCTTTGAGAAGGGTAATAGTAAATAACGTATTGAAATATCCCCGCTCTTTACTCTGTAATAAAGTGCTCTGTAAAAAACAGTAGTGAAGAGAAGAGTTATTTCAATAAGTCTTCTCAGCTCCGATTGACATCAGGGCTGAGAAGAAAAGCTAATGTTTATTTATTAGCTTCTTTCATTTTGGCTTCGTGAGTGGTTTTGTTTTCTTTAAAACCATGATCATCACTATCAATAGGACGCCAGAATTTAGGTGGCTTCTTACCGATATACCAACGGTGCAGAGGTGACTCAAGGGTTTCATTCAACAGTTTTTCAACGGCATCAGCACCTTTTATATTACCATCAGCACGGGCATGTTTAATTTTTTCTTTAATCGCTGGAATGATTTCATGATAGAAACGTTCAGCCATTACAAACATACCTTCCCAGTGTGCATAGTCTGGAGCAAACATGGCAGCACCATGACGAGCACGGCGACCTTCGTGGTGCCATAATAAGAACCATTTCCACTCTAACTCTTCATTGAACTTAACATTGTCAAGCAGTTCATACTTCAACATAGTCGCAATCAATGCTTTAGTAGGAAGGGCGAATTTATTGTTGTAATTATCAATGAAAGCATCGAGTTGAATAAAGTGATTATCAACCGTGTTGGTTGCATGGCAATTCATACAAACATTTTTCATATCTTTACGACGTTGTAACCAAGGCTTCACTTTTTTACCTTGCTTGATGGCTTTAGCATCAATCTTGGTAGAAATAGGTGCTCTTAGATTCCAGGAAATACGTGCGCCAATATCGTGAGTACTGGGTAGGTCTGGCGTCGCTGCCATGTGACAAGTCGCACAAGTGGGTGCGGCACTATAATCTTCGCCAACCACCCATTTTGAAGAATCCATATTCATCTTGTCGATGTTAGCTCTGAAAGCAACACCATGAGCAGACTCTTCATAGATCTCTTTTTGTGGATGATCAGGACCTAAGTGACAACGACCGCAGTTATCGGGGTGACGTGCTTGCTCTGAGCTGAAAGTATGACGTAGGTGACAAGCAGAGCATGAACCTTTAGAACCATCGGGATTGATTCGACCAATACCGGTGTTAGGCCAGCTTGATGAATTTAAAGTACCGTCAGAGTTAACGCGAACAATTGAACCGTGACAACCAGCACAACCGACTGTAGTGACAGGTGATGTACCACCGAGGTTAGGTCCGCCTTCAACAACTTCAGCTAAGACATTGTCCAAAGAACCTAAAATATTACCCGCTGTCGCGTGATGACTTTGATCAAATTCTTTGGCTGTTCTTTCATGACATTGGCCACAATCTTTAGGCGAAACTAAAGGTGAAATGACAAAATCTTTATGCATGATGGCATCTTTGTCTGATTTTTTCGCTTCGTGACACTCATAACAACCGACATTCGCACCATAATGTTTAGAGCTACCCCATTGCTTATAAATAGCGGGGGTCTTTTCTTTGTGACAAGAGGCACAGGTTTTACTCTCATCACTGAGATGGCTGAGTCCTTGATTGACCTTGCTGGGCTTTTCTTCTTCTTGCGCACTACCGGTGGCAGAAGATGTATTGGCATACAACGGGTTGGTGGACAGTGCGAATAAAAGCAAAGATGCACTAAAGGCAACTTGCTTAATTGTTCGCAGATAATTAAATTTCATAAATACCTCTCATGTGAAAAAAACAGGGGGTTAGCTGAGTTAAAAATATTAACTCAGAAACTTTGCAACTTATATGCCAAACTGCTGTCTAAGCGGACGATACAATTAACTTGTTGATTAAAAGGTTAATTTTTCAGATAGAGAATAATCAATTGCTATAATCTAATAGAAGAATAAACTAATTTTGTTCTATATTGGTGCATGAGAAAAAGTCTTGCCCCCAAATAATTCTAAAGCGAATCAGTAGGTTATGCATTTTTTTGTAAAGAAAAGGCTTTTAAAAAGGGGGGCAGGATTGGAATTTAAGCTGAGTTTTATGCTGAGGATGGGTAAATTCAAGCTCTGTGGCATGTAATAACAATCGCTCTGATTGATTAAGTGCCTCTGAATGAGCATACAATGGATCACCTATAATCGGATGACCAAGGGCAAGCATGTGTACTCGGAGTTGATGAGAACGGCCTGTGATGGGGGTTAATAATACACGGCTGGTATTATTGAGTGGTCGGGAATCAGTTGGCGATGCAATGATTTGCCAATAGGTTTGAGCCGCTTTGCCTTGCTCATGATCGACCATTTGCAGTGGCCGATTATCCCAGTCACAGCGCAAGGCTAAATTGATTTCGCCCTGATCTTGTTCTGGCTGACCATAAATAACGGCAGTATATTTTTTGTATACCTGTCGTTCTTGAAATTGCCGACTTAAAAAACGCTGGGTTTCTTTGTCTAAGGCTAAAACAGTTAATCCGGATGTTTCCCAGTCAAGACGATGGACAGTCAAAATGCTCGGATACTTCACTGCCAAGCGACTGATCAAGCAGTCTTGTTTCGCCTCGCCCCGACCGGGTACAGAGAGTAATAAGCTAGGCTTATTAACCACCAGCAAAAATTCATCTTCATAGACTATAGTAATTTTTTCATTACTGCTCTGAAAGGGTCTACTCAAGGTTTAAACCAATAAGTTCTGGGTAAGCTTCCAATTGAGCCAGTAAATCGGGGGACATGTTAATGGATTCGTCCATACGAAATTGTTTGAGAATATCTTGGTATTCATCCAGTTTAATGCTGGCATCTCCATTGGGGCTGGTCATGCGATGAATCCGGTATTGGTTCCACCGTTCGATTTCGTCCATGAATAAGGTGTCTGGATAATTACGACAGCGGTAACGAAAGAGCATTTCTTCCAGACGCTCATCTTCAAAATTTAATGCCAAGTCACCAAGTTTAGTCGCTGCTGTGTTACGAATGATTTGCATTTTTTCTTTGTCATTGTTGGAGAAAAAACCACCTGAATATAAGCTTTGATCAGGGTCATTGCTGGTTTCACTATAAGTGATTGTAAAGGCTTGCTTAATGCGTTCGGGTAAACTTTGATCGGTTTTCAAACGTTCCAGATTGTGAGCACAAGCTGTCAGATCGATAGCCCATTGCTTAATGTTTTCTGGGGTCAGTGTTTTTAATGGCACTAATACAGGACATTTATTTAAGTGAATGGTTTTTAATGGTAGTCGTTGTTCACCTTCCAGTAAATCACTCGTTTTAGTAAAGGTCAGGTGTTTAATTTGTTCTGCTGACATATTAAGTAATGCCGTTGGATCAGAGTGTAACTCATAGACAATGACGGCATTTTTATTGGTGGCATCCATAGCGATAGGCACAACAATGCCCAGATGTCCCTTTTCGGGTGGGTACATGCCACTGATATGAACTAAAGGACGTTGCTGTTGCAGGTTGATCAAATCCTGTGTTTTATATTTAAAGCGTTGCTCATAGATGTACTGATACAAACGCGGTTGGCGTTGTTTGATGAGTTTAGCTACTTCAATGGTAGCCAATACATCCGATAATGCATCGTGAGCTGACTCATGAGCAATATTGTTGGCCTGACTCAGTGCTTCGAGTTTAAAACTAGTAAAACCATCGTCGCGCTTAGGCCAATTGATGCCTTCAGAGCGAAGAGCCTTGGTTAGCCGTAATAAGTCAATAATATCCCAACGGGAATTGCCATCTTGCCATTCACGGGCATAGGGATCGAAAAAATTTCGGTATAAAGTATAGCGGGTAAACTCATCATCAAAGCGGATGTTATTATAACCCACAGTGCAAGTACCAGGCCGTGAAAATTCGGCATTAATTTTAGCAATAAATTCAGCCTCACACAGGCCTTCTTTAAGCGCTAATTGAGGGGCGATACCGGTGACCTGACAGGCGTGCGGACTGGGTAAAAAATCATTCGCCGGTTGGCAATAAATAACTAATGGCTCACCAATAATGTTAAGTGCTTCATCGGTGCGAATGCCAGCAAACTGTACCGGCCGGTCACGTCGTGGATCAATGCCAAAGGTTTCATAATCATGCCAATACAAGGTATTAGCAGAAGGGGAGGCGTTTGAAGGTGTTTTTGGCATAAATTATTTCTTTTCCGATTGGTCTTGTTCAGCCAAGGCGGCAGCCCAAGGGTCATCTTCTTCTGTCGCCTCAGCGGTGGCTTGTTCCGCCAAGGCATCGGCCCAGGGATCGGCTTCTGCTTCAGCAGGTTCGGTGGCTTCTGATGAAGCCTCTGAAGTTGCTTGTTCTTCTAGTGCCTCAGCCCAAGGATCGCTTTCTTCTGCTGTTTCGGCTTGCGTACTATCGTTAGCTGTTGCATCAGCTGTTGCATCAGCTGTTGCATCAGTTTCTGCGGTGGCTTGCTCGGCGAGTGCGTCCGCCCAGGGATCGGCTTCTTCAGTGCTTTCTGGTTCGGGCTCTGATTCGGAGGCTGCTTGCTCTGCTAGAGCATCACCCCAGGGATCAGCTTCTTCTGAAATTGTTTGTTCCGCTGTATTTTCAGTTTCTAAAGTGGGGATGTCTTCATCAAGCTTGGTCTCTTCCAGGTTTATGGTATTGCTATCACCGGTTGTAGTGGCTGGATCGTTCTCGGTGCTTTGTTTTTCCAAGCTTTCCTCTTCTAAGTTATCGAGATCTATATTCAGTTCGTCTTTAATACCCAGACTGATTGAGTTGCTGTCATCTAAGGTGGCATCCGGTTCAGCTAAATCGACAGAATCCAGATCAAAACTATTCACTTGATCATGTTCGTCAGCAGGAGGAGTCAGTGCTGTTGGATTATTGTCTTTTCCTAGCCGATTGTCTCGCAGATAAATAATCGCCTCAAGCACTTTTTGAGCATTGGTATCGACTTCTTCTCCGGTTTTCTTACCATGTTCAGTCATCAGTGAAGTAATGGTTTCCAATGCTTCAAAAAGATGCTCATTAAGCTCGGTATTTTTCAGGCGTAATTCAGATAATTCTTTTAAATGTGCTTCATTGGCTTCGGCTTGCTCACGGGCAAGAATAGTGGCATTGGCTGTTTCTTCACTTTGTGATTCAGGTGTTACTGCAACTTCGGGTGCTTGCGTGACGGTTGTTGCCTGACCTGTACCGCTGGTTTTAAGAAAAATATTATTACTGTCTATGAGATGTTCGGGATAATCCAGCAAGCGATAAGTATCACGGCGAAGGTAGAGGGTGACAAACTCCTTGATAATGCTTTTTTCATTTTGGAACAGCTTTTCAGCCTGTTCATCCAGGTTGCCACTATAACTGATGGTTGTTAATTGTTTTTTTAGTGAGGCAATGCGCTCTTCCCGATTGCCGGTATAATCTTTGACCAGTTCATTCACTGCATTGAGGTCTTTTCGTTTGGCCTTCATGTTAAAGATGATCATTACAATCAAGATCAAGAGGAGAACAATGCTGGCCTCTGCTGTGAGAATAAAGAGTTTAGGGATTAATGCTTCCATTATTCAAGTTCTCCAGTCAGTTCTTCATAGGCCAACTCTCGTCCTTGCTTCCATTTTCGGAAACCAATCCAACCGCCTATAGCAACAATAATATTCACAATAATGGCAATAATGATGCCGATGAGCCAGTCAGAATCGCCGTCATCAGACGCATCTGTTTCAGCTACAGGGGCTTCATCAAGCACCTCTTGTATGGGCTCTGCAATTTCTGGCTCTGGTGCTAAGAGCAAGTTGTCAAATGTGGGTAAGTTCAGCTGAATGGGTCGGGAGGTGTAATCAATAGGGCGGCCGGAACGGGTTTTTGTTTGCATATGAATAATGAGGTGATAGTCTTTTTCTGGATCTAAAGACTCACTTTCATAGGACCACTCCAGAACTTTTGGATTGCTTTGTTCTAGCACAATGTTTTCGCCGGTATCATTATCCAGTAAAGCTTCACCCGTGACTAAAGAGGCACTCATCCGCATGGATGCAGGATTGACAAACTCGATGTTTGGACTGACCAAAATCTGATGGTAGTTGGTATTATTTTTTGTTAATTGTTCAACACGGGTATTTAATAATTGAATGTCATGCACGATAACAGAATGATTGATTTCCCGTTGTAAGGTGTCAGTACTGGCACGAAAGACAAACTTGTTTTTTCCTAATGACAATGTGTTCCTCACTTTGACATCAAAAAATCCATCATGGGCTTTGCTGTCACCGCGTAAGCCATTGTCATGTAAGAACCAGCGTTTTTTATTGTTGTTTTCAGAGCTGGACAGATCTTTTTGTATGGCTGACATGGAAATAAATTGTAAAAAGTTATCATCGTTTATTTTGTTATTATTGTCGCTCATAAATAGAGACACATTCAGGTTTTCACCCATAAATAAATTGTTTGGGATGCGATTGGTTTGAATTTGCAAATTGGTGACGACCAACACGCGGTTGTCCGGATCGGTTTGGGCATTAATAGACCAGTTGCCAGTCTTTGGGCGGGTGATGGTGATGAGATCATAGTTTTTTTCTGATAGCCACTTAACATAGGATGGCGCTTGCTTTTGGGTGTATTTTTTTTCATCCGGCTCAATCACTTCAGTGGGGCGGGCATCTTTTACTTTAAAAACTAATAATGTCAGTTCAAGAATTGACTCATCAACGACAAAATTGTTATCAATTAGAGGCACCGTATCAGGCTGTGTGGTTTTTTCAAATAGGCGTAAAAAAATTCTTTCCAGTTGAGCAGCACTATTGGTTTGCTCATAACCCCCGTCAGTTTTAGTGGAAAGTTCTTTTAAAAATTCATGGTCGGCATTTTTTGATAGGGCAATAGTGTGAATGCTCGCTCCGGTTTTAACAATTTCGGGCAACATTTTTTTAAGAATTCGTTGACGTTCCTGAGTGTTTTTGGCTGTATCCTTGCCAATATCAATCATGCCATCAGTTAAAAGAATAATACTGCGTTGGTTTGATTTGGATGGCTTTTTATCCCAATCGCTGCTGGCTGCTTTGAGTGCCAGACCAATATTGGTATAAAGATCGCGTGAATGAATTTTTTTGCTGGCTGCCAGGGCATTTTTTTTCCATTGTTCATTGGCCAGTCCCAGCGGGACTAAGGGCACAGTTTTTGTGCCGAAGTTCCATACCGCTGCATGGGCATCAGCAGGTAATAGGCCAATTAATAGACGTAGTGCCGGTAAGCGTAGGTTTTGGGGGTCATTCTTTTTCATGCTACCGGAGACATCAATGAGAACCCGGATATCACTGCTCTGCTGCACCTGTGCTGCCAGTCCAGTGATTGGAGTCATCAGGGCAATAAAAAAAGCCATGAAAAGAACAAACAGAGAAAGTTTGCTCATGTAAATTTTTTTTGCCGAAGCAAATGTTAAAGGCATGCAAAAAACCTAATAGTTAAAACAGCTAATAGTTAAAACGGATTGTAATTAAAACAATAATGATTATTATCTATATCGGCCAAAAATTCAAAAGCTTAATCATTCGAGTCAGATCTTTACACCGATAATATGATGTTACTGCTAATTTTAGGATGATTTACAGATATAGCCAATAAATAATAGCGCTTCTTTTGTCTCGAACCGCTCTGAATGCGATTTAAAGCCTCGATTTAGCAAATTTTTGAGGCTAAATCTATGAATTTATATGATATTAGGCAAACGTGCGCACTTTTTTTGCAAGAACTAATGACGAAGACGCTGAACAAGGCTAAAATAGCTAACTAATATTAGGTAAGAATGGTAGATTGAATAATGAAGCGAGTAGTTGTGACTGGAATGGGCATTGTGTCGTGTCTGGGCAATGATAAACAGGCGGTTTTAGAATCACTGCGCAATGGACAGTCTGGAATTCAGTTTAAAGAAGAATACAAAGAATTGGGCATGCGCAGTCATGTTGCCGGCAGCATTCACATAGACTTAGATGAGTTTATTGACCGTAAAGTGAAGCGCTTTATGGGCAATGCGGCGGCCTATGCCTATATTGCAATGCAACAGGCCATTGCTGATTCAGGTTTAACTGAAGAACAGATTTCTAACGTCAGAACCGGACTAATCGCTGGTTCAGGTGGCGCGTCATCAGAAAATCAAGTGATTGCCGCAGATACCTTGCGTGCCAAAGGCATTCGTCGAGTCGGGCCGTATATGGTGCCAAGAACGATGGCCAGTACGGTGTCGGCCTGTCTGGCAACCCCATTTAAGATCAAAGGGGTGAATTATTCCATTAGTTCTGCTTGTGCGACCAGTACGCATTGTATTGGTAATGCGGTAGAACAAATTCAATTTGGCAAGCAGGATATTGTTTTTGCCGGTGGTGGTGAAGAAGAACACTGGTCACTCAGTATGTTATTTGATGGTATGGGCGCTTTGTCCAGTAAATATAATGATACGCCTGAGACCGCTTCTCGACCTTATGATGAAACACGTGATGGTTTTGTTATCGCAGGCGGTGGCGGTATGCTAGTCTTGGAAGAACTAGAGCATGCTAAAGCCCGTGGAGCAAAGATATACGCCGAAGTAACCGGTTATGGTGCTTCATCAGATGGCGTGGACATGGTTGCGCCATCAGGTGAAGGGGCAGTGCGTTGTATGCAACAGGCTTTGAGTACAATTGACACACCTGTTGACTACATTAATACTCATGGCACCAGTACCCCTGTTGGTGATTTGAAAGAATTACAGGCGATTCGCGAAGTTTTTTCTGATACCTCAAACGCATATTCGGCCAAGGGCGTGCCACCACTGAGTTCAACTAAGTCCTTAACGGGGCATTCCCTGGGTGCAGCTGGAGTGCATGAAGCCATTTATTGTCTGCTGATGATGGAAAATAATTTTATCACCGCTTCGGCCAATGCCAATGTTGTTAAAATGGATGAGAACTTTGTTGATATGCCAATTGTGACTGAAATGCAGGCAGATCAGCAGTTGAATACAGTAATGAGCAATAATTTTGGTTTTGGTGGCACCAATGCTTGTTTGGTGTTGCAAAAGTTTGTTGAGTAGCAAATTTTTCTGGTATGAATTTGAAAAACATTTCAGGCTACACTAAACTGGCATTTATAAAGCTTACTACTTAAAGTTCCAAGGACGTCTCTATTGAAGAAGAATAAATATAAAATCATCGTTCATGGGTCGTATTATTCATGGAGCGTATTATGAATCGTTCTAATGCGACGGTTTTAGTTGTTGATGATGAGCCGTTTAATCTGGAAATTATAGAAGAATACCTTGAAGGCGAAGGCTATAAACTTTTTACTGCTGCCGATGGGCAGGATGCCTGGACACAATTAGAAAGTGAACCCAGCAAATTTGATGTCATTTTGCTTGATCGGATGATGCCGAAATTGGATGGCATGGAAGTGCTGGCAAAAATAAAATCTCACCGAAAACTTAAATCTACCCCCGTTATTTTACAAACTGCGAAAGCCTCTCAACAAAACATCATTGAAGGCATGAATTCCGGTGCTTATTATTATCTAACCAAGCCTTTTGACGATGAAATGCTACGTTCAATTGTCCGCACGGCAATTGAAGATAAAATGCGCTATGATTTACTGACCTCTAAGTTAGAGGAGAGTGTCCGTGGCCTATCGACTTTACATGAAGCTATTTTTGAATTTCAAAGCATTGATGAAGCCAATGATTTAGCCAAGGTATTAGCCAACGCCTGCGCTTATCCTGATAAGGTAGTAACCGGTATTTCAGAGTTGTTAATCAATGCTGTAGAGCATGGTAATTTAGATATTTGTTATGCCGAAAAGTCAAAACTAATGGTTAAGGATCTTTGGGAGTCTGAGGTAACAAAACGTTTAGATTCTTTGGAACATAAAGACAAACGGGTGCGAGTACGTTTTAAGCGCGGTGCATCAACGAATAAAATATTAATTGTTGATGAGGGCAAGGGCTTTGAATGGCAAAACTTTTTGGAGCTGGATCCGCTTCGTGCCTTTGACTCTCATGGTCGAGGTATTGCCATGGCTAAAATGACCAGTGTTGATGAAATCAAATATTTGGGCAGTGGTAATCGAGTGGAAATCACAGTTCAAGGTAATAAAAGGTAAAGCGTGCTCTTAAATTTTAGTTCGTTAGCTTTTTTAGGGTTTTTTCTAGGGCAATTATTTTTTCTTCTATGGTCATTTCTGCCGATGAAATGGCCTCGTTTCGAGCTAAAAATTCTATATTCATTGATTTAATTTGTTCTATCTGTGAATTATTAAGGCCAAGTCGGCTGTCGTCATTCTCAAGCTCAGTTAAATGTTTTTGTATGTTTTCAGACTGTTTGCCTTGTATCGATTCAGCGTGCTGTGCAAAATCATTTAAGTGAAACTTAAGTGCATCCAGAGTGCGTTCATATTGCCGATCGAGTAGCCATTCATTCAGCAATGATTTAATGCGTGAATTCACCCCTAGACCGATCACTTCCATTAAACCTTTTAGTGCATTATATTGCGGACTATCAGCCATAGGCATATTTTTGAATAATAATTCTACATGCGGGAAGCTAATCATTAGCTTGTCATTAAAACCAAAGAAGTGCTCAGCATTCATTGTTTGAGTAAATAAAGATTTCTCTAGTGGTGAAATTTCATTATGGGTTGAAAATAGACTGTTTTCTAGTTGAGAGCGAAACTGAAATGAGCAATCCAGGCCTAGGTTCTGACATGAATTTAATAATAACTCTGCTAAGTTTTCCTGTGAATGACTGCTACAGCAAGCGGCTAAAAAAGAGGCACTGATTTCAGCAATATCCACTTTGTCTATTGTTAATGGTGGTGTTGTTTGGGTATTAGAGACTATAGTTTGGGGCTCCGTGACTATAGACTGTTGGTTTGCCTCTATGGTTTGTTTTATTCGTATTAATGTGGCTATACTTAACCGGACACACAACTTAAAACAACTAAAAGATGATGAACACATTTATGATGAAGTAAAACGTCTGAAAAAAGAATTGGCAAAAGTGATTCAGGAGCGTGATTTATTAAAAAGGCCACAGCGTACTTTGCAAGGGAAACTTTGTGAAGTACGCATGGATAACTGATCAGGCTAAAGATTACCCGGTAACGATTCTGTGCCGTTTTATGGATGTTTCCCGTAGTTGCTATTATGATTGGGTTAGCTCTCCTAAAACGGATAGAGAGAAAGAAAATGAAGCGCTTACTGAGCAGCTAAAAAACTGTTTGAAGACAGTCGCAAGACTTATGGAACCCGTCGTCTTAAAAAGAAAACTGGCTGAAAAAGGCGTTCATATAAGCCGCCGGAGAATTGGTCGATTAATGAAAAAAGCCGGTTTGTTTTGTAAAACGAAGAGACGCTTTAAAGCGACGACTAATTCCAAGCATAATAAGCGTATATCTCCAAATTTACTGGAAAGAGAGTTTACTGTCTCTCAACCTGATCGCTACTATGTGGGTGATATTACCTATATTGCCACCAAGGAAGGCTGGTTATATTTAGCGGTTGTCATTGACTTATTCTCTAGGCAAATTGTTGGCTGGTCGATGGATGAGCGAATGAAAGCCAAGCTAGTCAATGATGCTTTACTGATGGCCATATGGAAGCGTAAACCAATGGATGGATTGCTTTGGCATACTGACCGAGGTAGCCAATATGCCTCTGATAGTCATAGAAAAATATTGTCGGATCATAACATAATTCAGTCTATGAGCCGCAAAGGAAATTGCTGGGACAATGCTGTATCAGAGAGCTTCTTTCATAGTTTGAAAACTGAATTGACGCACCATTGTCGATTCAAAACCAGAGTAGAAGCAAAGCAGGCAATATTTGAATATATTGAGGTATTTTATAATCGGGAGCGACTTCATTCGGCTAATGATTATTTGTCACCAGTCGATTATGAAATACAGCAGGAAATAGCTTAAATCGATTGATTGAAGAGGGGTAAAAGGCTGACACATCATATTTCCAGCTCGGAATGATTAAATGGTTTGGTAATATAATCATAACCACCGACTTCATAGGCCTTAATTTTATCTTCAAGCGTGCCTCGTGCTGAGACAAAGATAACGGGAATATGTTGTGTTAGCGTGTCTTTTTTCAGAGCCTGACAGGTTTCATAGCCATCCATTCCAAGCATTGAAACGTCCAGAAGAATGAGGTCGGGTTGAATGTCATGGATGTTTTTTAGACATTCTTCACCTGATGATGCTAGGCTAACGTCAAATGTTGTGGCAAACAACTCCTCAACAATAGCTTGATTGATAGGTTCATCGTCAACAGATAATAGTTTATACATACTCATTTCTTTTTCTTGGGGCTCGGACTTTCTGTTTGTTTGATAGGATCAGAATGGGATTGTACTGGAATACTAAAAGAAATAGTCGTTCCCTGACCAAAAACACTCTGCGCCTTAATTATACCATGGTGGCCTTCAATAATTTCTTTACAAATGGCCAAACCTAGCCCAGTACCACCAGCACCGGTGTTAGTCTTACTACTCTGGGCAAACTGGTCAAAGATACTCTCAAGTTCATTGACTGGCACGCCAATGCCTTCATCTTTGACATCGACTCTAATCGCCGATTGTTTTTTTATCAGACGCTGATCATCATTGTGCTTGTCTTCAATTGTAGTATATGAAAATGCGATTGTAATTAACGAATCAGATTGAGAAAATTTAATCGCATTGGACAGCAAGTTATGAATGACCTGCATAATGCGCTCTTTATCGCAGGTTACGCTGGTGTCAATTTCATTACCGATCATTTTTACGCTCAAATGCTTTTCTTCAATTAAAGCATTTAGCTCTGATATGACCAGTGATATCAGCTCATCCAAAGAGTGATAGGTCATATTGTAATCCATCTTTTCTGCTTCTAGCTTGGATAAATCCAGTAAATCATTGAGTAGTAGCAATAAACGCTGTCCACTCTGATGAATTCTATCAAAGTAATTAAGCAATTTATTGGGAGAGTTACTATGACTATTTTTTATCCCGATACTGGAGAAACTGAGAATGCCATGCATTGGCGTACGAAGTTCGTGCGATATGTTGGCTAAAAATTCAGATTTTGCTCGGTTGGCTTGTTCGGCATTTTCCTTTGCTTGTTTGAGATCGGCTGTTTGTACGCTGATCAGCTCTTCGAGATGAGAGCGATTACGATCCAATTCTCGTTCGGCATTTTTTCTCATGGTGATATCACTATGGGTACCAACGGCTCTTAAAGGGTTGCCCTTGGAATCAACCTGTACTATTTTGCCACGATTCAAAATCCATTTATATTGACCGGTTCGGGTCTTAAAACGGTATTCAATATGAAAGAAATTGATTTTACCCTGTTTAATTGACTCATATAGCTGTAGCACTTTTTGCTCATCATCAGGATGTAAGAGCTTTTTCCAGGCCATTAGTTCATTGGGGATTTCGCCAATCCGATAGGCCATCATGGAAGACCATCGAGGACTCACATAGAGTTTGCCGGTGGTGATATCTATATCCCATAAGGCATCATTACTGCCCTCAAGGGCAAACTTGAGGCGTTCCTGACTTTCTAATAAGGCATTTTGAGTTTCATTTTTCCCTTTCGCCTCAAGCTTAAGCATTTCATTGGCTTTTCTTAAGTCCATGGTGCGCTTAAATATCTCATCCTCAAGAATATCCTGATTTTCTTTGAGTTGTTTCTCAACAGCAAGACGATTGTGTTCTTCGCGAAAGAGTTTGACCAGAAAGGCGATGGATATCAAAGTCAAAGAAATAAACAAGATACTGGCATTGAGCCATCGGGAAGCAATGTAATTTCGGGTGAAAACAGTGTCAGGAAAAACATTCAGTACCCAGTCAGTACCTTTAATAGGTGCTTGAAAAAGCTTTTTTTCACGCGTGGCATAATTAAGCTGGCTACCAAATAAACGGCTGGCTTGTACGCCGTCGGTACTGACAATAATATGATCGGGGGATTTAACATGTGTAATTAATAATATCTGATTAGATAATTGATTACGTTTGAGTATTTTGATTAAGCCATCCATACTAACGTGGATTAAAAATATAAAGGGTTTTCCAGAGTTATCTCTCAGAATTTTACGAATTTCAAAATGATAATCATGGTCTTTCTTACCATGGAGTGAGAGAGGAATATTTAATCGGGTATTTTTTAAAATTTTATTCAGTTCTATGCGACACAAGGAACTAATTTTAATTGATTCTTTAGTAATCAGTGGAATACCATCAGGGTTGATGAGGTTATAGGTTAATACACTCCCAAAATGTTTATCTATTTCAAAATTTAGCTTGGTAATTAAAGATTCATTATTCGCTGATTCCATGAGTTGTTGTAATTCAGGCTTGAGAAGATGGGCGAAGCTTTCCAGTAAAAATTGTTTATTTTGAATGTATTGATTGATCGTCGCCTGGGTGTTTTTGACTGATGAAATCCCTAGCTCCTTTTGATAACTTTCAAATTCTCTGATGTTTTTAAGGGTTGTCCAAACAATGATATTCGTAAATGAGACCATAAACAATAGGACGAAAATAATTGCTGTTCTACGACTATCAATAATTCCCTTATGTGCTGATAAATAATAAAAGACACTGAGAATGATGATGAGGATACTGAAAAATATAATGAGTGTGCTAGTGGAAAATAAAAAATCAGACGGGGCTAATTGATTATGAATAAAGGAAAATATTTTTTCATCAAGTGAAGAGGCATCATTAGCTATGGTTTGATGATTATGTTCAGAATTTGTTGCGCCAAGATATGGGGCAAAAAAAGAAAAAATAATCAAAACTAATAAGCGAACGGGTTTTATCTGCATGTATTTATAGAATTATTTTTTTGGTGGGATTCATTAAAACATATGCTCTGGCTAAAAAGAAGTTTCTACCTTAAATGATCACTTAATCTCTCAATGAAATGATAGGCCACTGTTGTTCTTTGGCATATTGTTCAAGCTTTTCATCAGGATCAACTGCAACCGGATGAGAAACCTTGAGGAGTAATGGGAGATCATTAATAGAATCACTATAAAAATGACTATTGTCCAAGGAATAGTCATGTTCCTTTAACCAAAGATTTAGACGTTCAACTTTTCCCTCCTGAAAACAAGGAATACCTAATACTTTTCCCGTATATTGATTGTTTATTTGTTCCGGCATCGTGGCGATAATATCATCAACAGCCAATTTTTTAGCAATAGGTGCTGTAACAAAATGATTTGTGGCAGTAATTATCAATAAAAAATCATTGTTTTGGCGATGTTGGGCTAATAGCGCTTCCGCCTTAGGTAGCCAGATTTCTTCAATCTTATCCTGGATAAATTCATCATGTAATTTATTCAGAGTAGTGATAGAATGTTTGCTCAATGGTGCTAGGCTAAACTCAAGAAAGTCATATATATCAAGAGTTCCAGCTTTATATTCATCGTAGAAATGCTGATTTTCACGTTCGTAGAGAATGGGATCGACCAGCTCTTTTTCAACTAAAAATTTCCCCCAGAGGTAATCACTATCACCGCCTATTAGGGTATTATCTAAATCAAATATTGCTAAATTCACTGCTTATCCCTGATTTTTTATAAAAAGAGACTGATTTTACCACTTTTCTTGAAAAAAACAGTGATATAATTTATCGTAAATCCTAAGTTTAGACTCTTTGAAGCGATTGTTAATTATGTATATAACGACTGGTATGAAATATTGATTGATTCGGACGGCTATCGGGCAAATGTGGGTATTATCATCTTTAATGATGAGGGTAAACTCTTCTGGGCTCGCAGAATAGGGCAAGATGCCTGGCAATTCCCCCAAGGTGGCATAGCACACTCAGAATCACCCGAGCAGGCCGTCTTTCGCGAACTGGACGAAGAAACCGGCCTGCAGGAAAAAGACGTGCAATTAGTTGCTCAAACTGAGGGCTGGCTACGTTATAACCTGCCCGACCATTTGGTGCGTCGCTATAAGCATCCGGTTTGTATCGGTCAAAAACAAAAGTGGTTTATGCTACGCTTGCTGTCAGATGAGCAATCAATATCCTTTGATCATAATCATCGCCCTGAATTTGATATTTGGAAATGGACAGATTATTGGACACCATTGAGTGAAGTGATCGCATTTAAACGTGATGTTTACAAACAGGCGCTGGAATTTTTTGAACCAACATTTTTAAATCAGCCACATAATTACAAATAAAATAAAAATTTAGCATCATTCGTAAGGGTTTTAGTCAATTTAACCACATTCATAGCTTATCATCTATAAAAAAAGGAAGGGTACTGTATGTTGCAGACCTTGCGACGCATTGTTCAGGAAATTAACTCAACGAGAGATCTCAGTGAGGTACTGGAAATCATCGTTAGAAGAGTCAAAAAGGCTATCAATGCTGATGTCTGTTCAATTTATTTATTTGATACCAATGATACGACTTTTACCTTGATGGCCACCGATGGCCTCAACTCAGAACTGGTTGGTCAAGTACAAATGGAACATGGCGCGGGTTTAGTCAGTCTGGTGGCGCAAAGAACCGATCCGCTTAATCTTGATGACGCCCAGGAACATCCTCGTTTCAAACTTTTCACATCACTTAATGAAGAGCGTTTTCACGGTTTCACCGGGATACCCATTACTCATCACCGAGAAGTACTGGGCGTATTAGTGGTGCAGTCAGAGTCACGTATCCGCTTTTCTTCTGATGTAGTGAATTTTTTAGTGACCATTGCCGCGCAATTGGCCGGGGCAATTATCAATGCTCAGGCGAGCAGACAAATTCCTGTTCATAGCATGAAAAATATTTCCAAAATAAGGCAGGACTATCGCCCAATGGTCGGCCAACCCGGCTCTCCGGGAATTGCTGTTGGCAACGCCGTGCCGATTGCCTCATCAGTCTCATTGAACGCCGTGCCGGATCGTCCGGCAGAAAATATTGATGACGAAATCAATGTCTTTCGTCAGGCGTTGGAATCTGTGCGAAAAGACATTAAATCAATCTCCTTCCAATTGCTTTCCGATGGCTTACCGACTGAAGATGTGGCTGTTTTTGATGCTTATTTACTCATGCTGGATTCAAATACATTGATCGAAAGCACCATCAAAAATATTCAAATGGGTAACTGGGCTGCGGGTGCCTTAAGGGATACCATTTTTGATCACATAAAATTATTTGGTGAAATGGACAATCCCTATTTGCAGGAACGGGTAAAAGATATTAGAGATTTAGGTCAGTGTATATTTGACCAAATGCAGGGTATTAATGACCTGCCCGTCGAAAAATTGACCAAAGATAGCATTATCGTAGCCGATGATATTTCTGCGACACTTTTAGCCGATATAGAAAAAACCAATGTGGCCGGTATTGTTCTAAAAAGTGGCTCCAGAACGTCTCATGTTGCAATTTTGGCCAGAGCAATGGGAATACCTACAGTTGTTGGAGTCAATGAACTGCCTATTATGCAATTGGATGGCAGTTTGCTCGTGGCTGATGGCTATAGTGGCAAGGTGTATATTTCACCTTCTGAACATATTATTAAAGAATACTCACGCCTCATTTTTCAAGAAGAAGAGCTTTCACAGGAACTGAAAGAGTTAATTGATCTACCGGCGACGACCTTGGATGAAATAAATATTCCTCTTTATGCGAATACAGGCTTAGTGGCAGATATTACCCCGAGTAAACAAAGTGGTGCTGAAGGTATCGGCTTATATCGAACCGAATATCCCTTCATGATCCGTCAGCGTTTTCCAGGGGAAGAAGAACAAAGTA
>NZ_JAEHGE010000001.1:3778777-3860199 GCF_016097415.1 sulfur-oxidizing endosymbiont of Gigantopelta aegis
AGGAGCGTTCTGTAGGCTGATGAAGGTGTTCTGTAAGGAATGCTGGAGGTATCAGAAGTGCGAATGCTGACATAAGTAACGATAAAGGGGGTGAAAGACCCCTCGCCGAAAACCCAAGGTTTCCTGCTCTACGTTAATCGGAGCAGGGTGAGTCGGCCCCTAAGGCGAGGCAGAGATGCGTAGTCGATGGGAAACTGGTTAATATTCCAGTACTTTTTATAACTGCGATGGGGAGACGGAGAAAGCTATACCAGCCTGGTGATGGTTATCCAGGTTTAAGCCGGTAGGCATGTCACTTAGGAAAATCCGGGTGGCTTTATGCCGAGACGTGATGACGAGACACCAAGGTGTTGAAGTGGTAGATGCTCTGCTTCCAGGAAAATCCTCTAAGCTTAGGTTATAAGGAACCGTACCCCAAACCGACACAGGTGGGTGGGATGAGAATTCTAAGGCGCTTGAGAGAACTCGGGTTAAGGAACTAGGCAAATTAGCACCGTAACTTCGGAAGAAGGTGTGCCCTCCATGGTGAAGCATTTACTGCGTAAGCTGAGGAGGGTTGCAGTGAACTGGTGGCTGCGACTGTTTATTAAAAACATAGCACTCTGCGAACACGAAAGTGGAAGTATAGGGTGTGACGCCTGCCCGGTGCCGGAAGGTTAATTGATGGGGTTAGCTTCGGCGAAGCTCTTGATCGAAGCCCCGGTAAACGGCGGCCGTAACTATAACGGTCCTAAGGTAGCGAAATTCCTTGTCGGGTAAGTTCCGACCTGCACGAATGGCGTAACGATGGCCACACTGTCTCAACCCGAGACTCAGTGAAATTGAACTTGCTGTGAAGATGCAGTATACCCGCGGCTAGACGGAAAGACCCCGTGCACCTTTACTACAGCTTTGCACTGAACTTTGAACCTACTTGTGTAGGATAGCTGGGAGGCTTTGAAACCATGACGCTAGTTATGGTGGAGCCACACTTGAAATACCAGCCTGGTATGTTTGAGGTTCTAACCTAGACCCCTTATCGGGGTTGGGGACAGTGTATGGTGGGTAGTTTGACTGGGGCGGTCTCCTCCCAAAGAGTAACGGAGGAGCGCGAAGGTACCCTAATCCTGGTCGGAAATCAGGAGGTTTGTGCAAAAGCATAAGGGTGCTTGACTGCGAGACAGACATGTCGAGCAGGTACGAAAGTAGGCTTTAGTGATCCGGTGGTTCTGTATGGAAGGGCCATCGCTCAACGGATAAAAGGTACGCCGGGGATAACAGGCTGATACCGCCCAAGAGTTCATATCGACGGCGGTGTTTGGCACCTCGATGTCGGCTCATCACATCCTGGGGCTGTAGCCGGTCCCAAGGGTATGGCTGTTCGCCATTTAAAGTGGTACGCGAGCTGGGTTTAGAACGTCGTGAGACAGTTCGGTCCCTATCTGCCGTGGGCGTTGGAGAATTGAGAGGAGCTGCTCCTAGTACGAGAGGACCGGAGTGGACGAACCTCTGGTGTTCCGGTTGTCACGCCAGTGGCATTGCCGGGTAGCTACGTTCGGAACTGATAAACGCTGAAAGCATCTAAGCGTGAAGCAGGCCTCAAGATGAGTTCTCCCTGACACTTTAAGTGTCCTAAAGGGTCGTTGAAGACTACGACGTTGATAGGTTGGGTGTTGAAGTGCAGTAATGCATGAAGCTAACCAATACTAATTGCCCGTGAGTCTTGACTATATATCGCAAAGTACTTTCGAATAAGAGATTGTTTGAGAGAATTACATTCTACAGAATGAATTAAGGCTTTAGCGTATACCCAAAGATACGGTTGTTACCGAGTACCAAGGGTAACGATAACGACCAGCGTTGGGCGGTTTGATAACCGCCTGAGAAGTTTACTTCCAATATTCGAGCGAGGGGCGAAGCGCAAGCTAGCCTCTTACTCCACCGCCTTTCCTGGCGGCCATAGAGACATGGAACCACCCGATCCCATCCCGAACTCGGAAGTGAAACGTGTCATCGCCGATGATAGTTTGGGAGTTCCCATGCGAAAGTAGGTCACTGCCAGGGTTTAATACGGCTTGCACTGAAAAGTGCCAAGCTAAGAAGAAGCCCCTGAGTCTCACGACTCAGGGGCTTTTTTTTGTGCGAAAGAAAAGATGCAAGAAAAAGACTAAAAGAAAAGCAGGGTTGATAGTTAGGTATCGTTGCGCTTAAAGTACAAGTTATTGAAACGTAGGATGCTGCTGAGGCACGATGCGCATCAATCTAGATGAAATATAACAAATATAATCTTGCTAGTTTTATAATTTTTAGTAAGATACCCCTCATGAACAAGCTAGACTCAGAATATGAGCTATTTAAAGCACTTTGTAACAAAGAACCCGTTGCTATTAATACTAAAAACACAGGCTTAATCGAGAGCTTGCTGGCCAAAAATATAGGTATTAAACAAACTGCTAACAACTATAGAATAAAACAAGAGTGCATTGCTCTATCAGAAAAATTGCTCCGCAATAATCTTGATACGGCTATCAATAACTCAATTAATCCACTAAATATCACCTATCAAACCAATTCAACCAATAAACAAATCACGCAACAAAGCCAAATAGCAAAATACTCAGTGCTTTTAAGCGAATATCAATCTTCGGGTCAGGGAAGACGAGAAAAACAATGGTTTTCACCGTTAGCGACAAATATCTGCTTATCAATGCAATTTGAACTACAACAAACACAGAATATACAATTCATTCCTTTAATAACAGCAGTTGCAGTTTGTCGTTCGTTAAAACAACTAGGTGTTGAAGCTTGTCAGATTAAATGGCCCAATGATATTTACCTTGAGGGTAAAAAATTAGCAGGAATTCTTGTTGAAAGTCGCTTTAATGCAGAAAAAAAGTCAGTATATGTGGTTGGTATCGGACTCAATGTTAATATGGATGCTAACGAGGATATTGATCAATTGTGGACTAGTCTACGTATTAATCAAAATAAACGCTTTGATCGAAACATAATTGTTTCTTTGCTTCTATCCGAATTGATAGCAACCTATAATAGGATATCCGAATTTAATGCCTATGACTTTGTAAGAACATGGCATCAATATGATTATTTGTACGGTGAAACGATTACTATAGTCGATAGCCATGGCTCATACACTGCTATGGCCCAGGGATTGGCAAATGATGGGGCATTATTGATCAAACGATCAAGTAAAAAAGAGCAAGATAAGATATATTCAGCTGAAGTTTCGATAAAAAAGTCAGGACAGATCAAATAAGCCAATTTATCTTTCCATTGGTAGGATGTGGTGAGGAACGAACCACATCAAAGACGTAGATTTAAAACCATTGATGCGGTTCGTTCCTCACCACATCCTACATCTGAAGTGTAAACATGCTTTGATCTATGCCAAAAGTCATAGGAATGCTGTGTGAAAATATTAAAAAAAGAAGTGAGAAAAAATACGTGAGTTATGTGTTAATTGATGCGGGTAATAGTTGTTTAAAAATAGCCCGAGTATTAGAACTGGATAATAATGACATAAAAAACGACATAAGTTATAACATTATTGATTATACGGATTTATATGAAGATTTATTTTATGAACTAGAAGACTATACACCCTCAAAAGTATTAGTTTGCAATGTGTCCAACCCGCTTAATTTTCATATTATTTCTGATGTGATTTATAAGCTTTGGCAAATTGAAGCACATTTAGTACATGTTGAACAAGATAAATACGGTCTCACGACATTATATTCAAATCCAAGAACACTCGGGGCTGATCGCTGGGTGGGCATGATTGCAGCACGCGAAGAATTCAAAAAAACACTCTGTGTCGTTGATTGCGGCACTGCTGTTACTATTGATGTTGTCACAGATATTGGCGTACACTTGGGCGGATTAATCACTCCAGGCATTAAAACAGCCCGTGATTCTCTCGGTTTGAACGCAAATAACTTACCTTCAGTTGAAAATAACAGTAAAAACATCAATAATAATGCATCATCCTTTTTAGCGACCAATACACAGGATGCTATTTTAGGTGGTACGCTGTATCAACTAAGTGCCTATATCGAGCGTATTGTGTCTGAGATAAAAGAAGAGTTTGGTGAAGGTGTTGAATGTATTATCACCGGTGGCGATGCTGAGAAGATTCAAGCACTTACCTACCACCACTTTCATTATAGAGAAGCACTCATATTGGCAGGTTTAAAGATCGTGGCTAGAGAAAAATTTTGCAGGGATAGTATATGAAGTGGTTGTTTATCATTGCGGTGTTGGTAAATATTGCCTTTGGTGTCAATAATCTATTTTTTGTAGATAAATCCGACCTACAAACTGCCAGTACGGATGATTTTGATAAAACTCAAATAGTCTTACTCAATGAGATGGACTCTAATGCCTTAAGAGAACTTCAGGATAAAATCTTGCCAAAGCAGTCAGACTTAGCCGCTGATTTAGTAGACATTGACAATGAAACGCTCGATTTAGATAAAAATGTCTCTCAAGCTGAGAGTGAGACCCAAGCAGAAAACTTAGCTGAAACAAGGAGCCAAGAATTACCTCCCGTTGATAGTGATCAAGTATCTCAAGTCATCCCAACGCTTCCAAGAAGTTTATGTTATCGATTGGGACCCTTCAGTAAAGACTTAATGACTGATGTTAGACTAACACTAGAAGCACAATATCAAAATGAGTTATCTTTTGGTATCGAAACCACCTCAGCGATTACATACTATCGTATTTATATTCCACCTTTAAAAGACAAAAAAGCAATTAAAGAAATATTGGCTCAGCTAGACGAAAATGGTCTAAAAGATCATTATGTCATGTCTATCGATGGACGAAAAAATGCCATTGCTCTTGGCGTGTTCAAAAAAAGATCGGCAGCTGAAAAAGTCGCGACTAAAGCCGCTGGAATTGGTTTTTCAACCACCATAGAAGCCATTAGCGATGATAAAAACAGCCTTTATCAACTCATGGTGCTGTTTAAAAACAAACAGGATCAGGCTTTTTATCAAACGCTGGTTTTAGAAAAAGAACTTATCTCCATCGCCTGTGAAAATAAAGGTTGATCACACAAACAGATTCTGTATAATACGCCCTGTCTTGTCCCTAAGACGTTTTAACGATATGCCGGTATAGCTCAGTTGGTAGAGCAACTGACTTGTAATCAGTAGGTCCCGAGTTCGACTCTTGGTGCCGGCACCATATTCTTAATTTTTTAAAAAAAGTGATATCAATTCACCTTTTAAAAAATTACTTTAAAATCAAGTCAGAACCCAATCCTTCTACAATATATTATCCAATCTAATGTCCAATTAAAAATCCAATCTAAAGTCCAATTCGCTACTCAAAAAATTAACAAAACAGAATACATTACACTTATTGTGAGCGATTAATTCTTTTTGTCAAGCTTTGTTCTAATATTTTTATCAATTCCATTTGTGGTGCCAAATCAGTCTCAACATACTGACGAGTCACTCTCAGATCTGAGTGTCCTAGTATATTTGAAAGAGTTAATATATTAATATTGGTGGTATTACCCAATTCTGAGGCCATGGTATGGCGAAACCGGTGAGGGGATACGGATATACCCGTATTTTTTTTAAGTCTTTTAAAAAATCCACTCACTTGTTCAACGCTACAAGTTAATCCATGATATTTTGAGTTGAACCTTGTGATATTAAAAACCTGGTCAGTTCGTTTTGTATTACCAACTTCTTTGTGTTTCTTCAGTAAAAACGTCAAGTCTTCAATTAATATGTCAGTAAGCGCTTAACGAACAGCGTTCTTTACCTTTTCCAATTCTGATTTTTTAAAATTCCAGGGAAGCAATGCTTCCAGCTTTTCAACCGTATCCGCATAAGGTAATTGGGTTAATACATAGACCATATACGCATATGGCTCAATATCATTGGCCTTAGCGGTTTCAATAAAACTATAATGAACTGCACTGGCATGTGCACCCTTTGGCGTATCTGAAAATAACCAGGCCTTTCTACCCACGCAGAATGGACGGATAGCATTTTCTGCCAGCACATTACTGATATTCAACCGACCATCTTCACAATAAACAGTCAGCTTAGGCCATTGATTATTAATATAGGTGAGTGCTTTTCCTGTCAAGCTGTCGTTCGGCACTTTGCCCAGGGTGTTATCGACCCATGTTCTTATTTTCTCAAGAAGCGGCAGGCTCTGTTTCTGACGAACCTTAAATTTTTCATTAACACTGGCTTCTTTTATCTCACGCTCAATTAAATACAGCTTATTGATATGGGCCAGTGCCACATCGGCTTTTGTAGGCTTTTGATTGCTCTTTTTCTTTGGTTGTGCCGTCTGAGAATCTTTGAATTTACGGCGAGTGTGATCCCAGCAGCCGACCGATGTGGCATTATTTTGTGCACACACGGCATTGTAACCGGCATAGCCATCGGTTTGCAGATAGCCGCTAAAGCCATCAAGCAGGCGCAGTGGTACTTCCTTCTTACGAAGGATCGTATTCAAACAGCACACTGGGTTGTCCAGGTGGCCCGCCACGACTGACCCACATGTATTTGTTCGAATGAGCACTGAGTCCCGGCTCTTTTAATACTTTGAGCACCGTTTCATCCATTTGGATGATGTCACCCGACAGTTGATGTTCTCGCATGAGGTTGATGAGCGGCTGGAACTGATGAGCCAGTTTAATAGCCCAATTGGCCATGGTGGCTCGGGTTATATCGCCGCCATAGCGTGATAATATGCCTTCCATTCGATACAGAGGCAAACCATCGGCATATTTTGAGATAATGATGTGTGCCATCAGGTGAATACTGCCCATTGATTTAGGTAATGGATGTTTTGGCATGACCGCAGCTTTCATTGAACGACTGTCTGTGTCATTGGTGCCTGCAAAGACGGCTTTTTCCTGGAAGTATTCCAGTATTTGGACTTTAGCTGGAATGATATCCAGCTCTTCTCTGACTTTAGTGTAAAAACCTCAATGGCACCGGCTTTTTCTTCATCTGTCAGATCGATGAAGACAGGGACTCTTGGAATAGTCTTTGAGAAAGGCTTCCTGCCTGTTTTTTCTTTCTTCTTAGGCGAAGTGGTTTTAGGTTCAGGGAGCCCCTCATCGTCAGCCGCCTGCTCAGCTTCATCAAATAAGCGTTCCTGACCATCACTTTTTTCACTGCTGGGTGCAAAGCGTTTACTACGAGCCAGACGAAGGGCTTCTTCCAGTATTTTTATACGTTGGTTTTTCTGTTCAATGACACTCAACAATTCATTCTTGTCCGCGTGTGAAAAAGCGGAAAATATAGAGTCGTTTTTGTGGATTCAGCCTTGTTTTGCATGGCTTTATTATAACAAAAAATAGACTAAAAGTACTTAAAATACAGACTCATAATGCAATTTCTTATGCGGTTTCATGACACTGATATCATAGCCGTCTAATAGCCAGTTGATTTGTTGTCCGGTGATATTCATCAGGTCATCTTCACCCTTTTTGGCCATTTGAACTTTTCTTCTGAGAGACTTTTGTAATAGAGTACAAAACCGGTATTATCCCAGAAGAGGCATTTAATTTTATTACGCTGACGATTGGTAAAGGCATACAGATGGCCTGCAAAAGGATTATGACCTAATTCACATTCAACAATGGCACTGAGGCCAATAAAACTTTTACGAAAATCAACAGGCTTCAGATAGAGATACACCTGTGGCAGGCTGAGTGATGGACGTATGGCTGACTTCATTGGAACAGTCCTGCTAATTGTTTTACCAGCTGTACATTATCGGCAGTCACTCCTTCAATGCGTAGCTGATTGGGTAATTCTACAATTAATGCTGAGGTGCGGGCTGAATAGTGTTTCGGGGAGGATAGTTGAATAAAACCATTCCCCTTTGTCATCGCACTGGTTTGCGTTGTTGCACCCAGCAACTTACGCTTGTAATAGCCAAAACGTTTGATGGATAGCCCATGTTCCTGACAATAGGATGCCTGGCTGATACTGTTTTCATTCCATTGATTAACGTGGTCTTGCCAAAATTGTTTTGAGTTGGCTTGGGTTTCTGGTTTCATTGATGTGTCTCATAATTAATCGATGGATTGATTATGAGGCAGGGGAGATATTTTTTGAATAACGCTAGATGGTTAAGCGCTTACATATGTCAGGTAAAGGCAGTTTTCTTTCCTTATAATTCTTACTGCCATCGGAACAGACTAGAAATGTTTGTTTATTAAAATCAATATGCTCCCACAAGATATGAACCAGTTGTCTGCGCCTTATTCCTGTAATGTAAAAAAAAATGTGTGACTATAACCCAAAACCAGTCAGGGGAATATCGATCAGACTCTAATTGGATGATTTGGATAATATCGGGGATGGATCCATTTTGTATGGTTTTTTTCTGCTTTTGAAGCACGGGAGCAAAGGCAATATCTTCAAAAGGGTTGGTATCGATTATTTTTTTTTAAAGCAAAATTAAAAATAGCCTTCATATGACGAAGGTAAGTATTCCATGTTGTCGTACTGGCCTGTTCTAATACTGTATCTTTCCATTTTTTTATATGCATAAAATCAATTTCCTTAATAGATGAATGAGGGCAACATTCATTAAATCGTCTTGAAATTGACAGATAATTCTCTTCAGTTCTTGGATTATTGATCTTTGCGCATAGGTAATATTGAACCATCTCTTTAATAGTCATTAGTTTTAACCTCGTTATTTTTATTAATAGTTAAAAACAGCCTCATCCAACATGTATAATCACCTTATTGAATTCAGGGTGCTTACCATCAGGATAAATCACATTAAAAGGGAGTAAATAGCCACTGAGCCAGGTTGTTCGATTTGGGCTATCTGGCGTCAACTACCTTGTCCGGTTGGCGACAATTAGCTTGGCCGGTTTCTAATTTATTATTTTATTCATAGTGAGTTTTTTACAATCGATTATTCTCCTTTAATTGTCTGCTCTTCTTTTTAACTTGATTTTTCTTTTCGCTGCTCTTGATCTGGCTCTAGGGCGAAAAGCGACCGATGTGCGGCTTTGCTCTTGCACGAGGCCACTTTGAGCTTTTTGGCTTTTCGCCCGCTCTATGCTTTTTATCTTGCTTTTAAAATGTTCAGCGATCAATGAGTTAGCCATTAATCTAAGCCTTTCATCGCTTGTTTTCTACGATAACTGTCGCCTTCAATTTGATAAATAGACGCATGATGAATGAGTCGGTCAATGGCAGCCACTGTCATCATATTGTCAGTGAAGATACTATCCCATTCACTGAAAGCCTGGTTTGAGGTAATGAGCAAGCTATTGCGTTCATATCGGTGCGCAATTAATTCAAATAGTACCTGGCTTTCACTATTGGTTTTTTTGACATAGCCAATATCATCAAGAATAAGTAGCTCATATTTATCCAGCTTTTTCAGTTCAAATTCCAGAGATAACGCTTCTTTTGCCTTTTTGAAGCATTTGCACCAATGAAGTGCTGCTCATGAAATTAACCCGCACTGATTGCTCGATGAGTGCGTAACCAATAGCGGCGGCTAAATGCGTTTTCCCCAGACCACTGGCACCAAATAAAAGCAGATTATGTCCTTGCCTGAGCCAGTCTAACTGAGTGATTTTTTGTTTGAGCTGTTGGGCTGTCACACCGGTTATTTCATTAAAGTCATACTGTGATAACTGTTTACCAATGGGTAGTTTGCTTTCTCTTAATAAGCGCTTTAATTTGTTGTCATGCCGGTAACTGGTTTCTAATTCACATAAATGGGCTAAAAATAATTCAGGCTCCCAATCTAATTCAATGGCTTTTTGTGAAACCTGCTGCCATTGTTTGACCATGGTCGTTAAACGTAATTCTTTGAGTAAAAACGGTAAACTTTGTGCATTGGCCATATTAATTCCCCAGTAATACATTGTAGGTCGATAAGTCATGTTGCTGACTGGTGTACTGAGGTCTATCAACCGACATGGGCGCAAAAAAGTCACGGCACGCTTTGATGGAAACTCGACTGCCGGCTTCTAACGAAGCTAAGACAAAACGACCCAGCGCTGCTTCACAATCATAGGCATCGGCAATGGACAGCAAGCTCACCATGTAACGGCAATCATCATCATGAATGCCCGTTTGTTTGAGATTTTCCCAAATCAGGGTGAAATCACCTTCTGGGACAATATCATCTCGGTAAGCCGATGATTTAAAGGCATTGGGCTTTTTGGCTAACGAGTGAATGATATGTTTATAATTGATTGAACGCGAACGGATATGGCGGTGTGCATAAATACGCTTTAAACTTAAGGTCAATTCATGACCATAGAAACAATCTAAATGTTGATCATAAATATGGATCAATAACGTGGTACCAATCAATCGGGAGGGTACGGTATAAGTGACTCGTTTAACTGAAATGGTACTCCTTGTGGTGACTTTAACATAGAGCTCACTAAAGCCATTGGTGCGGCGGCTGGGAAGCGGTTTTAAGTGTGCTTTTTCTTCATTAAATCGTGTTTTACAGCGTATGTTTATTTGGCGAACGATGTCATCAATAAAGGCTTCATAATCCAATAAGGCGGTAAAATCTCGACTGCCACGAAGGAGTAGCTTTTGTTCGATTCGGCGTTTTAAATGACCATTAGGGGATTCAATGGCTCCATTTTCATGGGCAATGCCTTTATTGTTTCGAGTGGCTTTTATACCATAGTATTGACATAATTTTTCATAACGCTCGGTCAGCTTTTCTTGTTCATAATGATTGTTAAATGCAGCACTTAGGCTATCGGTTCGGTGGCTTACAGGGACACCGCCTGATTGCCATAGCGCATTCTGTAAGCCTGAAGAAAGAGATTCAAAGCTCTCTCCACCTAAGACAACTTGAACATAAGTCCAGCCACTATAAACCAATCGGTAGTGATAAAGTTTGTGTTTAAAATCTTCTCCGTCAATCGTGATTTTAAGCTCATTAGCCCAGGTGTAATCTGAAATACCCATATCACCGGCAATGTGTTTTTGTTGAAAAATAACTTCTTGCTCCGGTCCTTCCTGAGCACGCCAGCGTTTGACTCGGCGTTGCAGTGTTCTTAGGTGAGTGTTGTCAAATTGACCGGGTTCTAGCTCTTCCAGTGCTTCTAATAAGGTAATGGGCTGTAGTTTGGGCTCAATCTCAAGTAAGGGCACTAAATGTTGTTCAAAAGCACCATTTAAGGGATCTTTTCGAGTTTTGTACTGTCTGGGCTGTGTGGTGCCGCCGGGGTGCTTACCTGTATCAATGCGTCGCGCTGATCTTTCTGAAAATCCTGCTTTGGCTGCTGATGAAGCTTGAGTGTGATTCGGTTGTTTTCGATGTGACATGTATAACTTGACCTGTTCTTGGGTAATTGATTTTCCAGACATAAAAATCCTTCTCGATTAATGTGTCTGGAGTGTATCAAACCGGCCAAGCTAGTTGTCGCCGACCGGACAAGTTAATTGTCGCCTAATAGATGATGAACAATGCTGGTATTTTGATGATATACCCCATCGTATTCTGACGGTTGAACGGCTGAATCGAGTACCAACACCAGGTCACATGACTGCTGAACGTAGTCATAATGATTTTAACTTTGCATTTATGGATCGTTTGCCAGCAGGCAGTATTTTCACTATGTCCATTATTTTCAAACCACAGGATGTGATAGCCAACCACCTTGGAGGAATTATTAATGCCTCAGTGGGTACGGAAGATGATTCGTAAGCGCTTAACGAACAGCGTTCTTTACCTTTTCCAATTCTGATTTTTTAAAATTCCAGGGAAGCAATGCTTCCAGCTTTTCAACCGTATCCGCATAAGGTAATTGGGTTAATACATAGACCATATACGCATATGGCTCAATATCATTGGCCTTAGCGGTTTCAATAAAACTATAATGAACTGCACTGGCATGTGCACCCTTTGGCGTATCTGAAAATAACCAGGCCTTTCTACCCACGCAGAATGGACGGATAGCATTTTCTGCCAGCACATTACTGATATTCAACCGACCATCTTCACAATAAACAGTCAGCTTAGGCCATTGATTATCAATATAGGTGAGTGCTTTTCCTGTCAAGCTGTCGTTCGGCACTTTGCCCAGGGTGTTATCGACCCATGTTCTTATTTTCTCAAGAAGCGGCAGGCTCTGTTTCTGACGAACCTTAAATTTTTCATTAACACTGGCTTCTTTTATCTCACGCTCAATTAAATACAGCTTATTGATATGGGCCAGTGCCACATCGGCTTTTGTAGGCTTTTGATTGCTCTTTTTCTTTGGTTGTGCCGTCTGAGAATCTTTGAATTTACGGCGAGTGTGATCCCAGCAGCCGACCGATGTGGCATTATTTTGTGCACACACGGCATTGTAACCGGCATAGCCATCGGTTTGCAGATAGCCGCTAAAGCCATCAAGCAGGCGCAGTGGTACTTCCTTCTTACGAGAAGGATCGTATTCAAACAGCACACTGGGTTGTCCAGGTGGCCCGCCACGACTGACCCACATGTATTTGTTCGAATGAGCACTGAGTCCCGGCTCTTTAATACTTTGAGCACCGTTTCATCCATTTGGATGATGTCACCCGACAGTTGATGTTCTCGCATGAGGTTGATGAGCGGCTGGAACTGATGAGCCAGTTTAATAGCCCAATTGGCCATGGTGGCTCGGGTTATATCGCCGCCATAGCGTGATAATATGCCTTCCATTCGATACAGAGGCAAACCATCGGCATATTTTGAGATAATGATGTGTGCCATCAGGTGAATACTGCCCATTGATTTAGGTAATGGATGTTTTGGCATGACCGCAGCTTTCATTGAACGACTGTCTGTGTCATTGGTGCCTGCAAAGACGGCTTTTTCCTGGAAGTATTCCAGTATTTGGACTTTAGCTGGAATGATATCCAGCTCTTCTCTGACTTTAGTGTAAAAAACCTCAATGGCACCGGCTTTTTCTTCATCTGTCAGATCGATGAAGACAGGGACTCTTGGAATAGTCTTTGAGAAAGGCTTCCTGCCTGTTTTTTCTTTCTTCTTAGGCGAAGTGGTTTTAGGTTCAGGGAGCCCCTCATCGTCAGCCGCCTGCTCAGCTTCATCAAATAAGCGTTCCTGACCATCACTTTTTTCACTGCTGGGTGCAAAGCGTTTACTACGAGCCAGACGAAGGGCTTCTTCCAGTATTTTTATACGTTGGTTTTTCTGTTCAATGACACTCAACAATTCATTCTTGTCCGCGTGTGAAAAAGCGGAAAATATAGAGTCGTTTTTGTGGATTCAGCCTTGTTTTGCATGGCTTTATTATAACAAAAATAGACTAAAAGTACTTAAAATACAGACTCATAATGCAATTTCTTATGCGGTTTCATGACACTGATATCATAGCCGTCTAATAGCCAGTTGATTTGTTGTCCGGTGATATTCATCAGGTCATCTTCACCCTTTGGCCATTTGAACTTTTCTTCTGAGAGACTTTTGTAATAGAGTACAAAACCGGTATTATCCCAGAAGAGGCATTTAATTTTATTACGCTGACGATTGGTAAAGGCATACAGATGGCCTGCAAAAGGATTATGACCTAATTCACATTCAACAATGGCACTGAGGCCAATAAAACTTTTACGAAAATCAACAGGCTTCAGATAGAGATACACCTGTGGCAGGCTGAGTGATGGAAGTATGGCTGACTTCATTGGAACAATCCTGCTAATTGTTTTACCAGCTGTACATTATCGGCAGTCACCCCTTCAATGCGTAGCTGATTGGGTAATTCTACAATTAATGCTGAGGTGCGGGCTGAATAGTGTGTCGGGGAAGATAGTTGAATAAAACCATTCCCCTTTGTCATCGCACTGGTTTGCGTTGTTGCACCCAGCAACTTACGCTTGTAATAGCCAAAACGTTTGATGGGTAGCCCATGTTCCTGACAATAGGATGCCTGGCTGATACTGTTTTCATTCCATTGATTAACGTGGTCTTGCCAAAATTGTTTTGAGTTGGCTTGGGTTTCTGGTTTCATTGATGTGCCTCATAATTAATCGATGGATTGATTATGAGGCAGGGGAGATATTTTTTGAATAACGCTAGATGGTTAAGCGCTTACGATGATTCTATTCTGGCGGCAGAGGAAGCCGCTCATGCCAAGCGTCAAATCGCTCTGAAAAACAAGTTTCATCCTGTGAATCTGTCTTTATACATAAAAGCAGATACGCTGTCAGAGCTGGATGAAATGACGTATGAAATTGATTCTTTATTGATCAGCAATGATCTCCAGCCTATCGATCTGAATAGTGACTTATTAACTCTGGACAGCTATCTGAAAAATCTGCCCATGGCCTATGATGTGGAATACGATAAATTCAGTCGTCGTTCAAGATTAATGCATTCCCTGGATATTGCAGCACTGAGTCCCTTATATGGTCGCTCCCGTGGATCAGGTAATCCTGGCTTAAATGAATTTAACCGGGGAGGTGAGGCTCTTTTTCTGATCCCATAAGAGATCGCAAACAAAATGCGCATTTATTAACACTGGGTCCAACGGGAGCAGGCAAGAGTTCTTATCTGGTGAAGATCATTCGCTCCATGTTTGCTATTCATCGCCCCCGTATTTTTATTATTGAAGCAGGTAACAGCTTTGGCTTGTTGGGTGATGATTTTAAACGTCTGGGAGTGAGTGTTAATCAGTTAAGCCTGAAACCCGGTACCAAAGTGTCCATTCCTCCCTTCCGAGATGCAACGGCTTTGCTAAAAACCATAACAGAAACGGATATTGATGCCATTGAGGATGATGATCAGATTGAAGAAGTTGAGTCTGTTCAGGATAAACTAATGAATTCAGAAGCTGATCCTGATGAAAAAAGGGATCAGTTGGGTGAAATGGAAATTGCCGCAAAGATCATGATTACTGGTGGGGATGAAAATGAGAAGTTTAACAAATCTGATCGCCTGATTGTACGCCGTGGTATTTATCGGGCAGCAGAAACGGTTGCTAAAGATGGGCGTAAACAAACTATGGTAACCGATGTTGTCAACGGATCCGTGAGGTTTCACATTTTGAACTAACCCAAAATAATAATCGAAGTAAAGGAGAACGAGCCTCTGAACTGGCCGATGCCATGGAATTGTTCTGTGATGGCTTTACTGGAGAATTATTCAATCAGGAAGGGGAGTATTGGCCGGAAGCAGATATTACCGTTGTGGATCTGGCTTATCTGGCTCGTGAAGGATATGAAACTGAATTGGCAGTAGCTTATACCGGATTGATGGTAAACGTCAATTAAAACCCACGTTCACAATAAGCTTCAGTTAGCTCAAACTATGATCTTCAATTCGTAATTTGGAGATACAAATGAGCAACCATTCAAAAGATGCTTCGATGAAGCAACACATAGAGGCCTGCCAAGCCAGTAACTTAAGCCAGGCAGTTTATTGTCAACAACATAAGATACCCTCTCATATTTTTAGCTATTATCGAAAGAAGTTGGGTTATGTTAGCTCATCAAAACAGGTCAACACCAACAATCAACTCATTCCCATTAATTTACTGGCCAATTCCCCCACAAGCAATGCAATTAAAGTAAGCCATACCAATGGTTTCAGTTTGGAAATCAATTCTGATACGAACCTGAATCAGCTCAAGTCCATTCTGGATTTGCTCAGGACTGTTTCATGATAACGGGCATCACAGTCAATCAGGTTTATCTGGTTTCTGGTGTTACCGATATGAGAAAAGCAACCAATGGGCTATCACTGATTGTCTCAGAGCAATTGGAACACAATCCCTTTGATGGCAGTGTCTTTGTTTTTTGTAATCGTCAGCGAGATAAACTTAAAATACTGTACTGGGAGCGTAATGGTTTCTGGCTTTACTATCGTACACTTGAAAAAGGGAAATTCCAGTGGCCGATGGAAAAAGAACAACCCACTCTTTCGTTAACACTGAGAGAATTACAGTGGTTACTGGATGGTTTATCTTGCACACAACACCATGCTCACCCTGAAATTCATGGTCTGGAAAACAACTAAAAAAGTCCCTTTAGATGCGCATTAAACAGAATAAATACAAGCATTTAACGCTCATTTTTAGTATAATATAACGCATGAGTTCAACAGACAAAATACTACCAGAAGAGATACCAACGCTCAAAAACAGGGTGCTTGAACTCCAGTCAAAAGTGGACTGGTATGAGGAACAATTTCGTCTGTTGCAACATAAACGGTTTGGTACTTCCAGTGAAAAAGAAGTTCACCCCGACTTCTTTAATGAGGCAGAAACGTTCGCCGAAGAAGCACCGGAAGTCCGTGAAACCATTACTTATGAGCGTAAAAAGCCCGGTCGTAAGCCTTTACCTAAAGACCTACCTCGTAAAGTTGTTCGTCATGAGTTATCTGAAGCAGAACAAGTCTGTGACTGCGGTCATCACTTGCATGAAATTGGTGAAGAGACCTCAGAGCAACTGGAAATTGTTCCTGCTCAGGTATATGTTGTAGAACATGTTCAGGTTAAATATGCCTGTCGTGCTTGTGAGGAAGGCGTTAAAACTGCTCCTAAGCCTGCACAGCCCATTCCTAGAAGTTTTGCATCACCCAGCCTGCTGGCCTATATCATTGTTTCTAAATTCCTAGACAGCTTGCCTCTCTATCGACAGGAAGCGATATTTAAACGCTATAAGATAACACTTTCCAGAGCCAGTATGTCCAACTGGGTGCTTAAATCAGCTGAATTACTCAAACCCTTTTATAATCGGTTGTTGTATTATCTCATTAGGCAGAAAATCATCCAGGCCGATGAAACAACGATGCGAGTGATCCATGATGGACGTGAGAATTGCCCTAAATCTTATATGTGGCTCTATCAAAGTGGCGGCTATCATTCCAAGTGTCCCATTGTTTTGTATGAGTATCAGCCTACTCGTGCAGGCCAACATGCCAAAACCTTTTTAACGGGGTTTTCAGGTTACCTGCAAACGGATGGCTTTCCCGGTTATCATATATTCGAAAATGAGAACAGTGAAGTCACTTTATTAGGCTGCATGGCACATGCTCGTCGCAAGTTCCATGATGCCTTAAAAGCATTACCCAAGAACAGTCAGAAAAAGCCTGGCATGGTACAAATGGCGATCAGTAAAATTGCTAAATTGTATGCGATTGAAAACAAATCAAACCGCTCAATGCTGAACAACGTTACCTGATCCGTCAGGAAAAAAGCAAACCACTACTGGATGACTTTAAAAAGTGGTGTGATGATAAAGTGACTAAAACAACAAAAGACAGTAAGTTGGGTGTCGCTATTCGTTATGTGATCAATCAATGGAAGTATCTGACTGTCTATCTTGAAGAGGGCAACCTCCAGATTGATAATAATATGGCAGAGCGGCGGATCAAACCCTTTGTGATTGGGCGCAAAAACTGGGTCATGAACCAAAATCCTCGTGGTGCTGAGGCCAGTGCTATTTTATATTCAATCGTGCAAACAGCGAAAGCAAACAACCTAGAGCCCTTTGCCTTTTTAACACACATTCTGACTGAGTTACCTAAGCTGGGCAGGCATTATGATGATGAGGCTTTAGAGCAATTGTTGCCATGGAATTTGACTGAAAAAATTCAGCCTTTAAATAAAGTGGAATGATACAGGATGAGAAATCTGAACGGTATGAGTTGATGCAAAAGTTTGGTTTGAAAACAGAACTGGATGCTGCTCATAAAAAAGCAGAGTTGATCCGTGAACAACGTTTAAGTGTCAGTCAGGAGTTTTGATATGAAATGTCGATTACTGATATCAATTGCTATTCTGGTTCTATCTCAATTCTTTTCCATCGGTGTATGGGCACAGCAATTAGAAGTTTTACCTGAGTTAATCTGGATTTTTGATAATGATGTCAAACCAGTTAGATATCAAAGGTTATCTCAGTTACATCCAGTTAAGCATTTTAATCTGGATCAGACGAAAAAGTTTGAACAACAATTTAGCCTGGGTTTATCTGGCTCATCAAACGTAGCTAGTCAACAGGCATTACAGCGAATACAGAATTTAACACCTTCTCAAATGGAGCAATTCAAACAAGCATATTCTGGAATTGTGACCGCCTGGCAAATGGGAGTGAAAAAATTACCAGCAGTGGTTTTTCAATATCAGGAACAGCAATACGTTGTATATGGACAACAACGGGCAAGCATTGCATTACAGGAGTTTCAACAATGGCAACAAAATCACTGATCCACATTCTGTGTGCGATTTTTCTTTTGGCTCAATCCAATAGTCTCTGGTCACGAACAATTACTACACCCGAGATTATCAGTACCACCTTAAGTTCATTGAGTTGTATGGAATATAATCCGCTTGCAGGTATCTGCTTCTGGCTTGTTTGTGGACTTCATGGCTGTAAAGTTAAAACCTCAGTTAAGGTGAAACATTGGAACCCCGATGTGGTGGTCAGTAGTTACACGACTACCGGGGAATCAACCTGGTTGGAGACTCGTTCGTACTCTTCTGGTTCCAGCTCCAAATTAGGTGCCGGAGATGATACCAATTCGGAACGTGGTGCTAAACGCCAACATAGCGCCACTACATTTCGGGAAGTCGATGCCATTGGAAATCCTGCCCTGGTAGCAACAATGCTTTTATCAGGGACGGGTTATGTGTGTCCATCAGTGACCTCTCCCTATGTGCCACATTTTTTATCCTCACAGTTTGATTCAATTAACTGGCGCTTTGCTTCCATTGAAATGCTTTATCCAGCTTCTCTGATTCCGGGATTGAGGGAAATTGGATCCTGGCCATTAAATACATGGGGAGCAGTTTATCCCAGAACAGGATTTGTCACACAAAATGAAGGCCCTAAGGCATCTGCTGTTTCAGCTCAGAGAGTAGGGGATATTATTACCCGAAACTGGCAACCTCATATTTATTATCCTCTGGGTACGGACTGTTCAAAAAATGGTATGAAATGTTGGGCACCAGGGCCTTTAAAAGAAATGGATGCCAAGTCAGGCAAGTGGCAAATGCTGGGACCCACTGCAGAAAATTCCTGCAGTGTGTTTGGCAAGAATGATGTAGTCAGCCTGACATCATGGGCTGATTTTAAAACAGATTCTGATCATGATTTTGCCTGGAACCTTTGGCGTGAATACAGTTGCTGTAAACGCAAAGGGTTATTTTTATATTCAATTGATTTTTAAAAAACAGGGAATGTATTTTATGGACAGGATAAAACAGATTGTGACTGCAATATTATTGAGCAGCACAATCATTGCTGGCACTGGTTTAAGCATCGTTCAGGCGAATGATATCGGGCCTATCAGTGAAAATCATAATTGGTACTATCAAATTGGTGGAGGGATTTAATTACTTCGCCAGCGAATCCAAATTCAACTGCAATTACTCTGGGTGCATCAGCACTCTGGGGTGGAAATTACAGTTGTGGTAATTTTAGTCTCAGCTCCTCAGTTGGTGCCTTTATGAATGACATTCGCAGCAGTGCTGATCAGGCATTAAATCAGATGGTTTCTGCCGCAACTGGTTTTGTTTCATCACTGCCTGCTTTGATTATACAACGCTCCAATCCGGGCTTATATGATTTGTTTCAAAATGGTCTGCTCAGAGCAGAAGAGCAATTTAATATGTCCATCAAATCCTGTGAAGAAATGGAAGCGGACTTTGTTGCTGGTGGTAATCCGTTTGATAAATTTGTCACTATGTCCAAGAAAAATAGCTGGCAGGCTCAAAAGAAAAAGGTGGTAATGCGATTGCTGCCAAGAAATCAGTGGAGTCAAACGGAGGAGATAAAGGCATCCCCGGAATTGGAGGCAAGCTCTATGCGGGAAAAAGCCAACCCCACTGAATGTTACGGAACAAACTGCTCAGGCCGGTTATAACACGCTGATTGGTCGTGCACCTGATAAAACGGCCAAAGCGCCAGCGAATAGTGGTCGTATTACCGAAATCTGGGGTAGGCCATCCAAGTTTCAGCAATATGCTGTCGATGTGCTGGGTAGTAATGAAGTCAGAACCTGTAAAAATTGTCAGAAAACCCGAACGAATATGGGCAAAGGTTTATTGCCTCAGTTATACAATGAACGACAAAGTATCGCTACTGACCTGTCTAAATTAGTTTCTGCTTCAGGAAAACCAAGCCAAACAACTGACGGATGTATCTGCCTCTGGGCTCCGAATCACTCCTGCGGTGATCAAGGCATTAAAAAGTGAGTCAGCAACAGAGCAACAACTTTTTCTTTGTAAGCGCTTAACCATCTAGCGTTATTCAAAAAATATCTCCCCTGCCTCATAATCAATCCATCGATTAATTATGAGACATATCAATGAAACCAGAAACCCAAGCCAACTCAAAACAATTTTGGCAAGACCACGTTAATCAATGGAATGAAAACAGTATCAGCCAGGCATCCTATTGTCAGGAACATGGGCTATCCATCAAACGTTTTGGCTATTACAAGCGTAAGTTGCTGGGTGCAACAACGCAAACCAGTGCGATGACAAAGGGGAATGGTTTTATTCAACTATCCTCCCCGAAACACTATTCAGCCCGCACCTCAGCATTAATTGTAGAATTACCCAATCAGCTACGCATTGAAGGAGTGACTGCCGATAATGTACAGCTGGTAAAACAATTAGCAGGACTGTTCCAATGAAGTCAGCCATACGTCCATCACTCAGCCTGCCACAGGTGTATCTCTATCTGAAGCCTGTTGATTTTCGTAAAAGTTTTATTGGCCTCAGTGCCATTGTTGAATGTGAATTAGGTCATAATCCTTTGCAGGCCATCTGTATGCCTTTACCAATCGTCAGCGTAATAAAATTAAATGCCTCTTCTGGGATAATACCGGTTTTGTACTCTATTACAAAAGTCTCTCAGAAGAAAAGTTCAATGGCCAAAGGGTGAAGATGACCTGATGAATATCACCGGACAACAAATCAACTGGCTATTAGACGGCTATGATATCAGTGTCATGAAACCGCATAAGAAATTGCATTATGAGTCTGTATTTTAAGTACTTTTAGTCTATTTTTTGTTATAATAAAGCCATGCAAAACAAGGCTGAATCCACAAAAAACGACTCTATATTTTCCGCTTTTTCACACGCGGACAAGAATGAATTGTTGAGTGTCATTGAACAGAAAAACCACCGTATAAAAATACTGGAAGAAGCCCTTCGTCTGGCTCGTAGTAAACGCTTTGCACCCAGCAGTGAAAAAGTGATGGTCAGGAACGCTTATTTGATGAAGCTGAGCAGGCGGCTGACGATGAGGGGCTCCCTGAACCTAAAAACCACTTCGCCTAAGAAGAAAGAAAAACAGGCAGGAAGCCTTTCTCAAAGACTATTCCAAGAGTCCCTGTCTTCATCGATCTGACAGATGAAGAAAAAGCCGGTGCCATTGAGGTTTTTTACACTAAAGTCAGAGAAGAGCTGGATATCATTCCAGCTAAAGTCCAAATACTGGAATACTTCCAGGAAAAAGCCGTCTTTGCAGGCACCAATGACACAGACAGTCGTTCAATGAAAGCTGCGGTCATGCCAAAACATCCATTACCTAAATCAATGGGCAGTATTCACCTGATGGCACACATCATTATCTCAAAATATGCCGATGGTTTGCCTCTGTATCGAATGGAAGGCATATTATCACGCTATGGCGGCGATATAACCCGAGCCACCATGGCCAATTGGGCTATTAAACTGGCTCATCAGTTCCAGCCGCTCATCAACCTCATGCGAGAACATCAACTGTCGGGTGACATCATCCAAATGGATGAAACGGTGCTCAAAGTATTAAAAGAGCCGGGACTCAGTGCTCATTCGAACAAATACATGTGGGTCAGTCGTGGCGGGCCACCTGGACAACCCAGTGTGCTGTTTGAATACGATCCTTCTCGTAAGAAGGAAGTACCACTGCGCCTGCTTGATGGCTTTAGCGGCTATCTGCAAACCGATGGCTATGCCGGTTACAATGCCGTGTGTGCACAAAATAATGCCACATCGGTCGGCTGCTGGGATCACACTCGCCGTAAATTCAAAGATTCTCAGACGGCACAACCAAAGAAAAAGAGCAATCAAAAGCCTACAAAAGCCGATGTGGCACTGGCCCATATCAATAAGCTGTATTTAATTGAGCGTGAGATAAAAGAAGCCAGTGTTAATGAAAAATTTAAGGTTCGTCAGAAACAGAGCCTGCCGCTTCTTGAGAAAATAAGAACATGGGTCGATAACACCCTGGGCAAAGTGCCGAACGACAGCTTGACAGGAAAAGCACTCACCTATATTAATAATCAATGGCCTAAGCTGACTGTTTATTGTGAAGATGGTCGGTTGAATATCAGTAATGTGCTGGCAGAAAATGCTATCCGTCCATTCTGCGTGGGTAGAAAGGCCTGGTTATTTTCAGATACGCCAAAGGGTGCACATGCCAGTGCAGTTCATTATAGTTTTATTGAAACCGCTAAGGCCAATGATATTGAGCCATATACGTATATGGTCTATGTATTAACCCAATTACCTTATGCGGATACGGTTGAAAAGCTGGAAGCATTGCTTCCCTGGAATTTTAAAAAATCAGAATTGGAAAAGGTAAAGAACGCTGTTCGTTAAGCGCTTACTTTTCTTTCACGACTGGCCAGTGATATTGCCACAGCCAATGTGCTGGAAAAAGCAGAACTGTTATTACAGGCCATGGAAACGGGTAAACGGGAACCAAATCTGGCTTCCAGTGATGTGATAACAGGATTTAATGAAACCAGTATTAATGATTTATCAGGCTTTATAAATAATATTTTATTGAGTTCCCGTATCAGAAAAACTATATCAACAGACTCAGTGAAATTGCTGATGGCCAGGGAAGAAGCCCGACGAACATTTGTTTCTGGATCCACCAGGGCCAGCTTGCATGAAAAAAGTGTTATTGGCGGCAAGGTTGATAAGTAAGAGAAGCAAATGAAGAAAGCTATAAAATTATTAGCCCTGATGGTTGGGATGTTGTTAATTGCTGGCATGTTTTTGATAGCAGTGATTCAGATAGGTGGTCAAAACAGTGTTGATAGTTTGGGATCACTAAGTCAGTTTTTAGATCATCAGAAATTACTGTTCACTGTCTTTCGATTAAGTCTGATCATAATAGTGTTCTGGCAATGGGAAAAACTAATTCACTGGTTGGCTCAGAAAAAGCAGTGTGATAAAGAAATGTCACAATTGCTTTTAGCAATTAAATGGAAGATAGCAGGCTGGATTTTATTATTTGAGCTAATCATCAATCAAAACATATTAGCTTATCTGCTTAATTAAATTAAAGGAATAAGATAATGGGTGTTGGAAGTTTTCCAGAACTTTTTCTGCAGTATTTTGCCTGGGGTATGTATAACGTATTGTGGGATGTCATGGTTAGTCTGGGGCTTGTTTATCTGCCATTTGGCTATTATTTATTTGATGCCTATACCAGTTCTCGTGAAAAAGGTTCATCAAAAATGACCTCCAAGCGAGTATTGAACTACCTGGAAATGAAAATTTTTATTGGTATTGTGGTTCTGACACTGGCTGGCGTACCTGCTCTCAATTTGAATTTACAAGAAATGAAATTTAATGAGCGTCAGTGCAATATTGGTAGTCTGGTACCAACAATGGCACAAAAGAAACCTGATTCAACGGGTACTGGAACCACCTATGATGCCACTTTTACAACTACTAATATGGGTTCGTTAACAGCCAAAGCTCCAGTTGCATGGATGGCGATATTAGCAATAGGGCAGGCAGTGAATGATGGTGTTGGGGTAAAAGTTCCCTGTACCACCAGTTTAAAAGAACTGACCTATGAGATTCAGCTTAATAAAATTACCGATCCAGCTGTTAAGCAGGAGGTTGCAGATTTTTATAATGGTTGTTACAAACAGGCAAGAGCCAAATTCGATGCAGAGCATCCAGCCAGTTATAACGTAGCTTCCAAAGAATATGTTGAAGCTAATGATGCAGAGTGGTTGGGATCAGAATTTTTTCTAAGTGAAAATGGTTACTATAATAAAATGCAGCCACCTGATGCAGTATCAGGATTAATCCCTTTTGTGGGTGATTCACAAGAACGAGATAAAGGTGTCTGGAATGGAAAAGCACCCAAGCCACAATGGAGCAAGCCTTATTGTAAGGAATGGTATGAAAAAGGGACTACGGGATTAAAAGCAAAAATCCTGAAAAGTATTGATCCTGGCTGGTTGACCAGTACAAAAGCCAAATTAGCAGAATATAACCCATTTGGAGGTGATAAATCTAAGGCCGAAAAGGTATTAATTCGTTCATTGGTAGATGTCAGTGATGTTAAATCCATGGCTCCCTCTTATAAAAAAAGTGATTGTTCTTCAACATCACATAGTTTTTCCAATAATGGTGTAGGAGGGATTGATAGTTTTTATGGCTCAGCTGCTGGAGCTGCAGCTGTTGCAGGTACTTATAGTTTTAACCAGCAGTTTTATCCCATGATGGTTATTCTTAAAATGGCTCTACCTTTGGTTCAGGCCTTCATTATTTCTGGTTTGATCATGTTTTTACCATTCCTATTAATTTTATCCAATTATGGTGTAAAAGAAGTGCTGGCCATGGGAGCACTGTAAACGTCAATTAAAACCCACGTTCACAATAAGCTTCAGTTAGCTCAAACTATGATCTTCAATTCGTAATTTGGAGATACAAATGAGCAACCATTCAAAAGATGCTTCGATGAAGCAACACATAGAGGCCTGCCAAGCCAGTAACTTAAGCCAGGCAGTTTATTGTCAACAACATAAGATACCCTCTCATATTTTTAGCTATTATCGAAAGAAGTTGGGTTATGTTAGCTCATCAAAACAGGTCAACACCAACAATCAACTCATTCCCATTAATTTACTGGCCAATTCCCCCACAAGCAATGCAATTAAAGTAAGCCATACCAATGGTTTCAGTTTGGAAATCAATTCTGATACGAACCTGAATCAGCTCAAGTCCATTCTGGATTTGCTCAGGACTGTTTCATGATAACGGGCATCACAGTCAATCAGGTTTATCTGGTTTCTGGTGTTACCGATATGAGAAAAGCAACCAATGGGCTATCACTGATTGTCTCAGAGCAATTGGAACACAATCCCTTTGATGGCAGTGTCTTTGTTTTTTGTAATCGTCAGCGAGATAAACTTAAAATACTGTACTGGGAGCGTAATGGTTTCTGGCTTTACTATCGTACACTTGAAAAAGGGAAATTCCAGTGGCCGATGGAAAAAGAACAACCCACTCTTTCGTTAACACTGAGAGAATTACAGTGGTTACTGGATGGTTTATCTTGCACACAACACCATGCTCACCCTGAAATTCATGGTCTGGAAAACAACTAAAAAAGTCCCTTTAGATGCGCATTAAACAGAATAAATACAAGCATTTAACGCTCATTTTTAGTATAATATAACGCATGAGTTCAACAGACAAAATACTACCAGAAGAGATACCAACGCTCAAAAACAGGGTGCTTGAACTCCAGTCAAAAGTGGACTGGTATGAGGAACAATTTCGTCTGTTGCAACATAAACGGTTTGGTACTTCCAGTGAAAAAGAAGTTCACCCCGACTTCTTTAATGAGGCAGAAACGTTCGCCGAAGAAGCACCGGAAGTCCGTGAAACCATTACTTATGAGCGTAAAAAGCCCGGTCGTAAGCCTTTACCTAAAGACCTACCTCGTAAAGTTGTTCGTCATGAGTTATCTGAAGCAGAACAAGTCTGTGACTGCGGTCATCACTTGCATGAAATTGGTGAAGAGACCTCAGAGCAACTGGAAATTGTTCCTGCTCAGGTATATGTTGTAGAACATGTTCAGGTTAAATATGCCTGTCGTGCTTGTGAGGAAGGCGTTAAAACTGCTCCTAAGCCTGCACAGCCCATTCCTAGAAGTTTTGCATCACCCAGCCTGCTGGCCTATATCATTGTTTCTAAATTCTAGACAGCTTGCCTCTCTATCGACAGGAAGCGATATTTAAACGCTATAAGATAACACTTTCCAGAGCCAGTATGTCCAACTGGGTGCTTAAATCAGCTGAATTACTCAAACCCTTTTATAATCGGTTGTTGTATTATCTCATTAGGCAGAAAATCATCCAGGCCGATGAAACAACGATGCGAGTGATCCATGATGGACGTGAGAATTGCCCTAAATCTTATATGTGGCTCTATCAAAGTGGCGGCTATCATTCCAAGTGTCCCATTGTTTTGTATGAGTATCAGCCTACTCGTGCAGGCCAACATGCCAAAACCTTTTTAACGGGGTTTTCAGGTTACCTGCAAACGGATGGCTTTCCCGGTTATCATATATTCGAAAATGAGAACAGTGAAGTCACTTTATTAGGCTGCATGGCACATGCTCGTCGCAAGTTCCATGATGCCTTAAAAGCATTACCCAAGAACAGTCAGAAAAAGCCTGGCATGGTACAAATGGCGATCAGTAAAATTGCTAAATTGTATGCGATTGAAAAACAAATCAAACCGCTCAATGCTGAACAACGTTACCTGATCCGTCAGGAAAAAAGCAAACCACTACTGGATGACTTTAAAAAGTGGTGTGATGATAAAGTGACTAAAACAACAAAAGACAGTAAGTTGGGTGTCGCTATTCGTTATGTGATCAATCAATGGAAGTATCTGACTGTCTATCTTGAAGAGGGCAACCTCCAGATTGATAATAATATGGCAGAGCGGCGGATCAAACCCTTTGTGATTGGGCGCAAAAACTGGGTCATGAACCAAAATCCTCGTGGTGCTGAGGCCAGTGCTATTTTATATTCAATCGTGCAAACAGCGAAAGCAAACAACCTAGAGCCCTTTGCCTTTTTAACACACATTCTGACTGAGTTACCTAAGCTGGGCAGGCATTATGATGATGAGGCTTTAGAGCAATTGTTGCCATGGAATTTGACTGAAAAAATTCAGCCTTTAAATAAAGTGGAATGATACGTCAACGTGGGAAGTTTTGACGTATACTAATAATCTATATATCAATTCATTGATTCCATTATTGTCGTTGGGACGTAACCTAGATGAAATACGTGAAATGTTAGATGGAGATAGTGATAACTCCTCCTTGATTAGGGACTTAATGAATTTTTCAGAGAGAGTGAACAAGCCAGAACTATCAGAGAATTATTACGATTTTGATGGCACGATTGAAACCTTTCCAGAAATTGCTAAGAAGATTAATAATGGTACTTTTTTTGAAACTAATTTGAGTGCTTACTATTTGCTCAGGAAATTAGACATAGATTATGCTCGTTATCGGGAATATCCAAGACCTTAGGTATGAAAATGAATAAATTATTAATTAATATTTTTCTTGTGTTTTTAATGGCTGTAAATATTAGTTTTGCCAAAATTGTGACAGATGATCCAATTGAGCAGGCAGCTATTGAAGCACTTTTGAAAGATGCAAAACTTGGCTGGAATGAAATAAAGCTGACTAAAAACTTAATTGTTGAAGGCCGAAGAAATGGCATACTTTTAGTGCATAGAAAAGGACGGGATAAAAGATGGAAGATAACGAATATTAGTGATAAAAGAATTTATTTTGATATTAAGGGAATGTAATTGCTATAAATCTAAATAATACTAAATTTAAGAATCTCTCATTAATTAATTCTTTTAAATCTCTGATTCATTTTTCTTGTAAATGTAGAAGTCTTAAGGAATTTAAAAAAATTGAAGGGTTAGTTTCTTTAGAAGGTCTTGATTTTCATCTTTCGAAAATAACTAAAATAGGTGTGCTTAAAAATCTACCCAAATTGATACTTTTAGATTTGGAAAGAACTTATATTTCAAAAATAGAAAATCTTGATGGTATTCCTTCTTTGAAATTTCTTATGTTGAAAGGTACCGACATAAGAAAGCTTGAGGGATTAGACAGCTTAATAAACTTGGAAGTCTTGAGTTTAGATGCAAGTAATGATAGTGACAGAAAAATAATAAAAATGAAAATATTGGAAATCTTGAAAATTTAAAAAACTGGAAATTAGATTTCATAAAGTTGAAAAGTTAGAAGGATTGGAAACCTTGGTTTCACTCGAAGATTTAACCTTACTTGATTACCCACAAAGCTCCGCCATATTTCGATAATTATACTATAATTATACTATAATTATACTATAATTAAAGTATAGATTATGTGTGGAGTAGAATGATGTCAAAAAATAAAATTCAGTTTCAAGAAGGTTATAGTTTATTTGAGCTTTTTATGATTATGGCACTGACAAACAGTGCCGACAAGCCTTATTTAAATGGAAATTTCCTGATGGATTTGTTTGCCCAGAGTGTGGCAATAAGACTTATTGCACTCTAGAACATCGCCATCTTTATCAGTGCCACCATTGTCATCATCAGACATCAGCAACCTGTGGGACAATATTTGATAGTACCAAACTGCCTTTATCTAAGTGGTTTTTAGCGATTCATCTTATGACTCAATTGAAGACAGCGGTTTCAGCATTAGAATTAAAGAGACAGCTTAAGGTAAGCTACAATACAGCCTGGAGTATGAAACAAAAGATCATGCAGGTTATGAAAGAACGTGATGACAGTAAACCTTTATCAGGCATCATTCAAATTGATGATGCCTACTGGGGTGTGAGCACAGAGGCGGCTCCAGAGGTCGTGGTTCAGAAAATAAAACACCGTTCGTTGCAGCCGTTTCTACTAATGAAGATGGACACCCGATTGCAATGAATTTAAATGTGCTTAAAGGGTTTAAATCCAGTGAAATAAAACGATGGGCACAAACTCATTTAACACCTGGAAGTACTGTTTACTCAGATGGGTTAAATTGTTTTCCTGCGGTTAAAGAAGCTGACTGTAAGCATGTTCCAATCGTCACGGGTGGTGGTGCGGCAAGTGTTGATAAAATTGAGTTTATCTGGGTTAACACTATGATAGGTAATATTAAAAACTCTATGAAGGGAAGCTATCATTCCATTAACTCAAAACATTTACCTCGGTATCTTGCTGAATTTTGTTATCGGTTTAATAGACGCTTTAACTTAAAAGACATGATGCCAAGGTTTTTATGCGTGGCGATGAAAACGCCACCTATGAATGGAAAGCTCCTAAAAATGGCGGAGCTTTATGGGTAATCAAGTAACCTTAACTGACAATAAAATACGAAAAATAGAAGGTTTAGATAATTTAAAACAGCTTAAGTATCTAGGGCTTTCGAGTAATAAAATAGAAAAAATAGAAAATTTAGATGCCTTGTCTAAATTAAAAGTTTTGTATTTAAAAAATAATCCCATTAAAAAAATGGAAAATCTTGAGCCACTTAAAAATATAGAAACAATAAATTTAAGCATAACAGAAATAAAAAAAAATAGAAGGGCTTGATTCTTTATCGACCTTAAAAACATTAGACTTAAGTATTAATGATATTAATAAAATAGAAGGACTGGATCAATTAGTCAATTTAAAAGAGTTAGTTTTATACGACACAAAAATACGTAAATTTGAAGGGCTAGAAAATTTAACTAAACTGGTGTTTTTATACATGAATGACACACCGATAGAGAAATTAGAAAACTATGATAATTTGATTAATCTATCCTATTTCCATGTTCAAAACTCGCCCAATGTGAGCAAGGAAGACATTAAAAAATAAATGAATTTACCCGCAAAAATCTTGGACGAATATTATACAGTGGACCCCATTGTCAAGACAGCTTTCTCAAATATTAAGATATAATTCTGTTGGTTATTTATAGTATTAGTCTTATCCACATATCCACAGGTCTGCCAGTAGTCCAGAGACGCTTGCGATATATCTCAGGGCTACTGGCTTGGCCTGTGGATATGTGGACAAGGCGGTTGCCAGTAAAGTTGATTATCCTCTCATCATGCTGCCCGTTTTAAGTCTGGAACAACTTCTTTCATCACGCCATAGATCTCTGCAGGCGTTTTTCCACCGTGTGTACTGTGTGGTCGTTCATGGTTGTAAAACTCAAAACATTCCTTTAATGAGCTCTTTAGCTCATCAATACTTTGGTAATCCTTGAGGTAAATTTCCTCATATTTTACACTTCGCCAGAGTCGTTCAATCATAATGTTATCCATTGCTCTGCCTTTGCCGTCCATGCTGATTTTATATCATTGGCCTTTAGAACACCTGTAAATGCTCTGCTAGTATATTGAGCACCTTGATCCGTATTGAAGATTTCTGGCTTTCCATATCGTCGCAGTGCTGTTTCCAGACTACTGATACAAAAGCTTTCTTCCATGCTGGTTGACACTTCCCAGGACAGCACAAAACGGCTACTCCAGTCCATAACAGCACTTAGGTAGACAAATCCATGTGGCATCCGTAAATACGTGATATCTGTGCACCAAACCTGGTTATTCCTATTAATATCAATTCCTTTGAGCAAATATGGATAGAGGTTATTTACTTTGCAAGGCTTGCTGGTATTGGGTTTTGGTGCCACTGAAACCAATCCCATGATCCGCATAAGCCGTTGAACTTTTTACGATTAATTTTATAACATTTCAATCTTAATGCATTACGAATTTGACGACTGCCATAGAATGGATGTTTTATGTACAACTCATCAATCAAATTCATTAATGTTAAATCTTTATTTTGCAGAGGCTTTTTAGGTTGATAGTAATAGCTTGAACGGTTCAGGCCGATAAGCTCACATTGTTTTTTGATGCTCAACTGAGGGTGCTCTTTTTCTATGCAACACCGCTTTTCTGCTCTACTCAGTTGAACATCTTCAACTTTTTTTGACAGCCAGTCAGCCTCTACTTTTAGTTGACCTATTTGGCTGTACAGGTGTTCTTTTTCCTTTTCATGTTCAGCATCTTTATTCTCTAATTTTTTTGAAAAAGTATCGGCTGCACCATCAAGCATCTGCTTTTTCCAGCTATTGACCTGGGTGGTGTGCACTTCAAATTCTGACGCAATTTCTGCGACTGTTTTTTGACCTTTCAAAGCCTCAATGGCTACTTTTGCTTTAAATTTGTTGTTGAATGTTTTTCTTTTTGTGCTCATTTTTTTGTTCCCCGTTAGGTTAGCTCTTATATCTTAACCTATTGTCCAGTTTTCGGGGTCCACTATATTAAATGGGAAATGATTGACTGTAAACAATCACCTTCATCTTTTATGTCTGGCAGTGTCAGAATAAGCCCAATTATTCTATCGTTATTTGGCCATCAAATTGGCTAGGTCGCGTCTGACAGATTGTGCTAGCTCATTATCATTGGGCGCAATCATATTGGTAATGGTAATAATCGTATACGTCAAAACTTCCCACGTTGACGTATCATTCCACTTTATTTAAAGGCTGAATTTTTTCAGTCAAATTCCATGGCAACAATTGCTCTAAAGCCTCATCATCATAATGCCTGCCCAGCTTAGGTAACTCAGTCAGAATGTGTGTTAAAAAGGCAAAGGGCTCTAGGTTGTTTGCTTTCGCTGTTTGCACGATTGAATATAAAATAGCACTGGCCTCAGCACCACGAGGATTTTGGTTCATGACCCAGTTTTTGCGCCCAATCACAAAGGGTTTGATCCGCCGCTCTGCCATATTATTATCAATCTGGAGGTTGCCCTCTTCAAGATAGACAGTCAGATACTTCCATTGATTGATCACATAACGAATAGCGACACCCAACTTACTGTCTTTTGTTGTTTTAGTCACTTTATCATCACACCACTTTTTAAAGTCATCCAGTAGTGGTTTGCTTTTTTTCCTGACGGATCAGGTAACGTTGTTCAGCATTGAGCGGTTTGATTTGTTTTTCAATCGCATACAATTTAGCAATTTTACTGATCGCCATTTGTACCATGCCAGGCTTTTTCTGACTGTTCTTGGGTAATGCTTTTAAGGCATCATGGAACTTGCGACGAGCATGTGCCATGCAGCCTAATAAAGTGACTTCACTGTTCTCATTTTCGAATATATGATAACCGGGAAAGCCATCCGTTTGCAGGTAACCTGAAAACCCCGTTAAAAAGGTTTTGGCATGTTGGCCTGCACGAGTAGGCTGATACTCATACAAAACAATGGGACACTTGGAATGATAGCCGCCACTTTGATAGAGCCACATATAAGATTTAGGCAATTCTCACGTCCATCATGGATCACTCGCATCGTTGTTTCATCGGCCTGGATGATTTTCTGCCTAATGAGATAATACAACAACCGATTATAAAAGGGTTTGAGTAATTCAGCTGATTTAAGCACCCAGTTGGACATACTGGCTCTGGAAAGTGTTATCTTATAGCGTTTAAATATCGCTTCCTGTCGATAGAGAGGCAAGCTGTCTAGGAATTTAGAAACAATGATATAGGCCAGCAGGCTGGGTGATGCAAAACTTCTAGGAATGGGCTGTGCAGGCTTAGGAGCAGTTTTAACGCCTTCCTCACAAGCACGACAGGCATATTTAACCTGAACATGTTCTACAACATATACCTGAGCAGGAACAATTTCCAGTTGCTCTGAGGTCTCTTCACCAATTTCATGCAAGTGATGACCGCAGTCACAGACTTGTTCTGCTAATGGTTTCACGGACTTCCGGTGCTTCTTCGGCGAACGTTTCTGCCTCATTAAAGAAGTCGGGGTGGGCTTCTTTTTCACTGGAAGTACCAAACCGTTTGTGTTGCAACAGACGAAATTGTTCCTCATACCAGTCCACTTTTGACTGGAGTTCAAGCACCCTGTTTTTGAGCGTTGGTATCTCTTCTGGTAGTATTTTGTCTGTTGAACTCATGCGTTATATTATACTAAAAATGAGCGTTAAATGCTTGTATTTATTCTGTTTAATGCGCATCTAAAGGGACTTTTTAGTTGTTTTCCAGACCATGAATTTCAGGGTGAGCATGGTGTTGTGTGCAAGATAAACCATCCAGTAACCACTGTAATTCTCTCAGTGTTAACGAAAGAGTGGGTTGTTCTTTTTCCATCGGCCACTGGAATTTCCCTTTTCAAGTGTACGATAGTAAAGCCAGAAACCATTACGCTCCCAGTACAGTATTTTAAGTTTATCTCGCTGACGATTACAAAAACAAAGACACTGCCATCAAAGGGATTGTGTTCCAATTGCTCTGAGACAATCAGTGATAGCCCATTGGTTGCTTTTCTCATATCGGTAACACCAGAAACCAGATAAACCTGATTGACTGTGATGCCCGTTATCATGAAACAGTCCTGAGCAAATCCAGAATGGACTTGAGCTGATTCAGGTTCGTATCAGAATTGATTTCAAACTGAAACCATTGGTATGGCTTACTTTAATTGCATTGCTTGTGGGGAATTGGCCAGTAAATTAATGGGAATGAGTTGATTGTTGGTGTTGACCTGTTTTGATGAGCTAACATAACCCAACTTCTTTCGATAATAGCTAAAAATATGAGAGGGTATCTTATGTTGTTGACAATAAACTGCCTGGCTTAAGTTACTGGCTTGGCAGGCCTCTATGTGTTGCTTCATCGAAGCATCTTTTGAATGCTTATTGTAACGTGGGTTTTAATTGACGTTGATTTAGCACCCAGTTGGACATACTGGCTCTGGAAAGTGTTATCTTATAGCGTTTAAATATCGCTTCCTGTCGATAGAGAGGCAAGCTGTCTAGGAATTTAGAAACAATGATATAGGCCAGCAGGCTGGGTGATGCAAAACTTCTAGGAATGGGCTGTGCAGGCTTAGGAGCAGTTTTAACGCCTTCCTCACAAGCACGACAGGCATATTTAACCTGAACATGTTCTACAACATATACCTGAGCAGGAACAATTTCCAGTTGCTCTGAGGTCTCTTTAATGTGGCTATACTTAACCGGACACACAACTTAAAATAACTAAAAGATAAAAAGTGTGACCTAAAATGAATGATCAAACAAAAAAAAAAACCGAATAAAAGCTATACATCAGAATTTAAAGAATCAGCTGTCAAATTAGCTAATGAGACGGATCAACCTGTTTCTCAGACTGCCAGGGAGCTAGGTGTTAATGTAAATACTCTACATACCTGGATCAGTAAATATTCCAAACCGGTGAAGACGGTAGCCAATAGAAGTGATGAACACATTTATGATGAAGTAAAACGTCTGAAAAAAGAATTGGCAAAAGTGATTCAGGAGCGTGATTTATTAAAAGGCCACAGCGTACTTTGCAAGGGAAACTTTGTGAAGTACGCATGGATAACTGATCAGGCTAAAGATTACCCGGTAACGATTCTGTGCCGTTTTATGGATGTTTCCCGTAGTTGCTATTATGATTGGGTTAGCTCTCCTAAAACGGATAGAGAGAAAGAAAATGAAGCGCTTACTGAGCAGCTAAAAAACTGTTTGAAGACAGTCGCAAGACTTATGGAACCCGTCGTCTTAAAAGAAAACTGGCTGAAAAAGGCGTTCATATAAGCCGCCGGAGAATTGGTCGATTAATGAAAAAGCCGGTTTGTTTTGTAAAACGAAGAGACGCTTTAAAGCGACGACTAATTCCAAGCATAATAAGCGTATATCTCCAAATTTACTGGAAAGAGAGTTTACTGTCTCTCAACCTGATCGCTACTATGTGGGTGATATTACCTATATTGCCACCAAGGAAGGCTGGTTATATTTAGCGGTTGTCATTGACTTATTCTCTAGGCAAATTGTTGGCTGGTCGATGGATGAGCGAATGAAAGCCAAGCTAGTCAATGATGCTTTACTGATGGCCATATGGAAGCGTAAACCAATGGATGGATTGCTTTGGCATACTGACCGAGGTAGCCAATATGCCTCTGATAGTCATAGAAAAATATTGTCGGATCATAACATAATTCAGTCTATGAGCCGCAAAGGAAATTGCTGGGACAATGCTGTATCAGAGAGCTTCTTTCATAGTTTGAAAACTGAATTGACGCACCATTGTCGATTCAAAACCAGAGTAGAAGCAAAGCAGGCAATATTTGAATATATTGAGGTATTTTATAATCGGGAGCGACTTCATTCGGCTAATGATTATTTGTCACCAGTCGATTATGAAATACAGCAGGAAATAGCTTAAATCGATTGATTGAAGAGGGGTAAAAGGCGACATAAATGCCGCCCATTACCGTTGACGGCCATCGGCTCCTCAGCCTGTGCCGTGAAGATATTGTAACAAACTGTCCGAAAAGTGTTGACACATCAAAGCTTTGTGTGGTCTTAGTTCGTTCTATTATTGCCGTAATCCTAGTCTTTCCCTGATACAAACTTAAAGGCTTATCACTAAAATCAAGTTTAACAGTTTCAGGCATGGGGTAGTGTATTTTTTTGAGCTGCCATTGACTATTGTCAGATAATTCAATTTTACTGGCGATGAGATTATCTTCTAATGGTTGGTTTGAGTTAATATGCCAGGGTTTTTTTATATTAATGTCAATGACTAATAAATACTCATCATTTGGTTGTTCTTTAGCGAGGCAGTAACGACTAGCTTACCCCTAGCACCATAAACAGGTAGTTGATGCTCACCCTGACGTAATTCATGGGCGGCGATATGGAGACTGGAAAAAGCACTGGGTGTTTGCTTTGCATCACTGGCAAAGGCTGATAATATACGTTTGGCATCGTCCTTATATTTTTGTTCACCCGTTCTGCGGGCTAGTCGAAGCAACATTTTTGCTGCAATGGCATTGCCCGATGGCAGAATTTTATCAAAAGCGGATTTGTTACGAATGGGTAAGGGGCTTTCTTATCAATCGCAGTCTTATAAAAACCGCCTTTTTAGCATCCCATAGTTGTTGTCGCATCACCTCTAATAATTGTTGTGCACGTTGAAGCCAGAGTGTATTTTGAGTTGCGTCATAGAGGCCGATTAAGGCCTGCAAATAGAAAGCATAATCTTCTAATTGTGCCGGTTCTGAATTATTATGCTTAAAATTTACCCGATACCATGATTGTTGATCATCCTGAGCCATTTTCTGCCAAATGAAGTCAGCGGCTTTTTTCGCCACTGATAGGTATTCTGGGTGCTCTAAGGTTTGGCTAGCCTGTGTCAGAGCACTGATCATTAGCGCATTCCAACTCATAATGATTTTTTCGTCCCGATGGGGTTTGCTACGCTGATTGCGAGCCAGTAATAAGATGGAGCGCAGTTTATCCACATAAGGATAGAACTTTTCCTCCGGTATTTTGAAATCTTGAGCAAAACCAGCGAGTGATTGTGACAGATATAAAATATTATCCTGTTGTAACTCACCATAGGTATCGACAGCAAAAATTTCACGGGAAATTTCTTTATCTATTTGTTGCTCATTATTTTTCTCACTATTTTGCTTATAGTTGTAATCATTTAATACTTGTTCAAATTCACCCAATGTCCAAAGGTAATATTTACCTTCTTCACCTTCAGTATCTGCATCCAAAGCGGAATAAAAACCCCTTCAGGTGAGTGTAATTCGCTTAAAACAAAGTCAAGTGTTTGCTTGGCCACGCGTAAGTAATTTTTATTGGCTGTGAGCTGGTGAGCTGATAAATACAAGGGCACTAATAAAGCCTGGTTATACAGCATTTTTTCAAAGTGAGGAATTTTCCAATAAGGGTCAGTGCTATAACGATGAAAGCCTCCACCTAATTGATCATAAATACCACCACGTGCCATATAGTCCAAACTGGTCGTCAAAGCAGTCAACGAATCATTGTTTTTTACATAATCATAGCGATAGCTATCATCTAAAAATAAGTCTAACCAAGGTTCACGAGGAAATTTCTGACTTTCACCAAAGCCACCATGATAACCATCAGTAAAACTCAATAAATCTTTAATTGCACGTCTTCTGAGTGGTTCATCTAATGAGCTACTCTGCTGATTGCTTTGACTGTGTTGATGCAAATCCTTAATTAATTGTTGAGCTTGCTGAGTTAATTCCTGTTGTTTGTTTTGCCAGTCATTGTTTTGTGTTTGTAACAATTGCTTAAACTCAGTGAAAGAATAATAACCCCCACCACCAAAAAAAAGGTTCAGCATTGGGCGTTAAAAATAAACTCATTGGCCAGCCTTGCTGCCCCTGAAAATACTGCACCGCCATGGCATACAATTCATCAATATCAGGACGTCGCTCACGATCCACTTTAATGGCAATAAAATGTTGATTAATGAATTGCGCAATTTCAGGATTATCAAAACTTTCTTTTTCCATACGATGACACCAATGGCAGGTGGCATAGCCAATGGATAGAAAAATAGGCTTGTTTTCTCGTTGGGCTTTTTGTAAAGCCTCTTCACCCCAGGCAAACCAATTGATGGGATTATGGGCGTGTTGTAATAAGTAGGGCGAGTCTTCAAAGATCAAACGATTGATATAACAGGGCTGCTTTGTCCCACAAAATGCTCAGTGTGAGCCTGATAATCGGAATTTTTAGCTTTATAGGCTTGTATCAGCTTATTTTCAAGTTGTGGTGTGATATCGGCTGCAAAGGGAAGTTTTTGTGCTAATGATTGAGAGAATATACCAATAAAAAATCACTAGACTGATAGAACAAATATTGTGGTTCATGGGTAGCTTCTTAAATAACGCTTCTTAAATAACGAGTGTTGAGATAACTATAACAAAATAAAAAGCGTTTTTAAAATTTCATAGACTGATACCGTTCGGGGCGTAGAGTGGGCACAAAAGACGTGCCCACGCTACGAAGCTAGCTTGGTTAAATGTTCATTTTTTGTACTTTATCTCATAAATGTTTTCTTAATCGCTTATGATATTAAAAAATAGCATGAATGTTTACTGGGGTAGTCGTTATGAAATACAAAAAAGCATCAGCATATCGTTGCAGCACTATTATTAGTCCCGTTCTTTATTGTTTTGAGCGGTACACAAGCAATTGCTGCAACGGCTGTATCAAACACGGGCATGACCAGTCATTTAAAACTGTCTATCATGACCACTGCCAATGACGTCATTGCCCCTCAATTCCTAAGCAGCTCAAGTCAATATCGGCCAATAATAGCTCTCAAGTTATCATTCAATGGAATGCCGCCAGTGACAATATTGCGGTATCAGCCTATCGTGTTTACCGCAATGGACGCTTGTTAAGTAATGTCAGCAATGGTCAGCAATTGATTGATACCGATATTAGCCCCGGTCAAAGTTATGAATATCAGGTTTCAGCTATAGATGCGAAAAACAATGAATCTAAATTATCTGCGGCACTAAAAATCACAGTCAACTTTGATACGAAACTTTTAATTCCCTCAGAAGGTGGTGAAGGTAAAGCCTTTAATGATGGCGCATCATGGACACATTTTAATAAAGGTGCTGGCTTAATTTGGAAAAATAAAGGCGGTGATTATATCGATGCCAATGGCGTGGCTCAAGGCACAAGCCCTTGGGCTGAGCAAACCATTATTGATACCAATTCGACCAAGCCTATCATGTGGAATGTAACGACGTTAGTGCAAGCATGGAACAATCAAGACTACCCCAATCGAGGTTTTCATCTGCGTCAGGTGTCGGGTTCAACCGGCCCTGTTGATTATGTAACACAAGAGCATAGTGATAGTGCTTTACGCCCCTTGCTGACAGTCACGACAAAAAATTCAGGCACACTGACTTTTTCTCCGCAAGTGGATACTCACCTTACCTCCTATACTTCTACGCTGACAGCGGGTCAAGATACCGGTATGCGGGTGCGTAATAATACCAATAATATCATCTTATGGTTTGATCTAGAGTCACTGAAAGGCAAGCTCATCAGCAGCGCTGAATTAAAACTAACCACCACCGCACAATATACCAATAGTGATTCCGTGCATGGCCTATTCGCCGTGACCACGACACAATGGGATAATACTGCTCCGGTTCAGGGGTTGGCTGCACAGTATCCCAATGATAAAGGCATTGCCAATCATCCTGATGTGTATTTGCACGATTCATTTGATAGCAATGATGTCGTGGATGGAGGACAATATTTATCGCCTACGGCAACCGGTGGTCATGCCAAAAACTATTGGTCATGTGATGATTTATCCCCGTTGGCCGACAAAAGATGGCAGTCAATCGACTCCTGCACCCGGCATTCCCGGCTATAAAGCAATGGATAATGGCAATGCGCTCTGCCTGCGAATCAAATATGAAGACGGGCCTCCCAATACTCAGGGTTTGGGAAATTATGGGGTCAGTATTGGCGAGAAAGTAGGTAATTTTTCCAACCAGCAGCAAACCGACGAATTGTTTGTGCGGATCTACATCTTTCTCGGTGAAACCTGGGGTGAAAACATTAAACAACAAGGTGGCAAACGTCCTGGTGGTATCTCTGGACGACAAGTCCCAATGGTTTGATCAAAAAGGTCAATGGCATAGCATTGAGCAACAAGTCACCATGAATACCCGCGATGGCAAAAACATCAAAGGTTCATCCGGTGCCAAAGATGGCATAGTCCGAGGCTGGGTTGATGGTCGTTTGGTGTTTGAAAAAACCAATGTGCGTTTCACTGACATGGACTACATTAATATTGATGTCGCCGACTTTGGTTTATATTATGGCGGTGTTAAAAACACCCCCTATGATCAACACATGGCCATTGATAATATGATCAACACAGGTAAATATGTCGTTCAAAAAAATAACTTTTTGTATTAGCTGTTTATTCACTGTCGCTTAAATCATTGTTACTATTAAGCAATTGACTATATGTCATCAAAAGAGTCGCTGTCACAACGACCTTAAAATTGTCAGTGGGCTTAAACCTTTGAGGTGCGTTTGTCATAAACCAAATTCTCATCTGATATTTGAGTTCTTATAACAATAATTTTCGAGCCCTGTTGACGTCCAATCGCAAACGTATTGAGGTAAATGAGTCTGTTAAACGATCTTCCCATAATGCCATGATTTCTATCAATTGATATTTGAGTAACAAACTTAAACTATAGGTTTCTTGATTACCCACAAAGCTCCGCCATATTTCGATAATTATACTATAATTATACTATAATTATACTATAATTATACTATAATTATACTATAATTAAATAATTAAAGTATAGATTATGTGTGGAGTAGAATGATGTCAAAAAATAAAATTCAGTTTCAAAGAAGGTTATAGTTTATTTGAGCTTTTGGGACGATTATGGCACTGACAAACAATGCCGACAAGCCTTATTTAAAATGGAAATTTCCTGATGGATTTGTTTGCCCAGAGTGTGGCAATAAGACTTATTGCACTCTAGAACATCGCCATCTTTATCAGTGCCACCATTGTCATCATCAGACATCAGCAACCTGTGGACAATATTTGATAGCACCAAACTGCCTTTATCTAAGTGGTTTTTAGCGATTCATCTTATGACTCAATTGAAGACAGCGGTTTCAGCATTAGAATTAAAGAGACAGCTTAAGGTAAGCTACAATACAGCCTGGAGTATGAAACAAAGATCATGCAGGTTATGAAAGAACGTGATGACAGTAAACCTTTATCAGGCATCATTCAAATTGATGATGCCTACTGGGGTGTGGTGAGCACAGTAGGCGGCTCCAGAGGTCGTGGTTCAGAAAATAAAACACCGTTCGTTGCAGCCGTTTCTACTAATGAAGATGGACACCCGATTGCAATGAATTTAAATGTGCTTAAAGGGTTTAAACTCCGATTAGTGAAATAAAACGATGGGCACAAAACTCATTTAACACCTGGAAGTACTGTTTACTCAGATGGGTTAAATTGTTTTCCTGCGGTTAAAGAAGCTGACTGTAAAGCATGTTCCAATCGTCACGGGTGGTGGTGCGCAAGTGTTGATAAAATTGAGTTTATCTGGGTTAACACTATGATAGGTAATATGGCAATTCATTCGACTAAAATGTTACCTCTAGGCTTAGGCCATATTATTTCTTATTTGATTTGCAGGTCACCATGCAGGTTTGCCTGATTGGGATGGTGGTAAAGGCAGTCTTAAATACCGGCTTGTAGATGGAATTGAAGAATATCAATCAAGCTCTGGCAGAAAATATACCTGTGGATATCCTGCATGGAGAATGTCCCGAACTACCTGAAGTAGCAAAATCAGTTGAAAGTATCTCTTTATGGATGAGAATATTGTTTTTCCTGCTTGGTTGATGCGGATTTTCTGGATACAGAATTATATATGCCCAGTGAATTAATAGCATCAGGTCAACTCGATGAACCATTGTCATCACCAATAGTTTTGCAAAATATTTTTCATTGATGAATGCAAAAGGTGATAGAGATAAACATGGTATTTTTGGATTTATTGAGGGCTAGTCAAAGCAGTGACGCACCTCTTGCTATTCAGTTCAGGCACTGCAGCCAGAAAAGTTTAGTGCAAGCCTTGAGTTCACTTCAAACTCGTTTTACATCTGAAATGGAAGTATTAAAGAAAAACAGTATTAAGTCTGAATGCAAATAACAATTCGAAATAATATTTTGCGTGAAAGAGTCAGCTTGCTAGGCAACCAGGGGGCAGGATTATTTAGTTTAACGGTTGCTTATCGACTTCAGGGGAGGTTTTTCACTATCTAGCCCGGCTTTTTGATTCCTGGAACGCTCGGTAAATTTGTGTAAATGTTTAAACGTGTTATTTATGCTGTTACATTTCAGTATTATTGAACAAAATGCAGATGTATTTAGACGTTTTATCGGTGATGCCGTGTTGGAACATCATAGCAACGGATGTTGCGCCTAACAAAATATTTCAAATGAAGATTGGCTGCCGAGGAATTGGGATGTACCTTTAGTTGTGACCACTAATGTTCAATTAATTTGAATCTTTGTGAAATGTAAATTGTTAGGTTAAAAAATAAATGTTTAAGTGACCCATCTCTAAATTGAATGAGCAGAAAAAAAAATCACAAGCAACCCTACAAATTTATTTACGGAGTTTATTCTCTATACCACGCCAGATAATAAAGTAAAGGTTGAGATATTTTTAAAAGATGAGAATATTTGGCTGACTCAGGATAAAATTGCCGAACTTTTTGGGGTGCAGAGACCGGCAATCACTAAGCACCTGAAAAATATTTTTTGCATCTAGTGAGTTAGTTAAGGATTCAGTTAGTTCCAAAATGGAACTAACTGCCCAAGATAGTAAAAACTACAAGACTAATTGTTACAATCTTGATGCAATTATCTCTGTGGGCTATCGTGTCAACTCAATACAGGCAACACATTTTTCGCATTTGGGCAACGGGCGCCTTAAAGTACATTATCAAAGGGTTTTACCATGGATGATGAACGACTTAAGAACCCTGAGCGTGTCTTTGGCGAAGATTACTTTGAAGAACAGCTGGAACGTATTCGCGATATTCGTTCTAGTGAACGTCGTTTTTATCAGAAAATTACAGATATCTTCGCTCAGTGTAGTGTGGACTACAGGAAGAACACGGAAGAAACAAAACGATTTTTGCAACAGTTCAAAATAAACTACATTGGGCTATTACCCAACAGACGGCTGCAGAAATTGTTCATGAACGGGCTGATAGTCGAAAACAGAACATGGGGCTTAATTCATGGAAAAATGCTCCCGCAGGCCGAGTTCGAAAACCTGACGTTTGAAACTATTATTATAAAAAGGGCAAGGATAAACTCGGTCAGTTTCCGGCTATCAATATTGCTAACATTCTTTGCTTTGGACAAGTATCTGTATCCCCTTTTCTTATGGGCTTTTGTGGAGAGCAGGGAATTAATCTCTCTTTTTATAGCGAATATGGTAAATTTCTTGCCCGAGTACAAGGTAAACAGTCAGGTAATGTTTTACTGAGGCGAGCCCAATATCGTTGGGCAGATGATACTGAGAAATCAGTCTCTATTGCTCGTTTGATAGTAGCGGCTAAAATTGCCAATAGTCGTGCAGTGCTATTGCGTGAAATACGTAATCATGGCGAAAACATGAAATTATCCGAAGTTTCTACACATTTAGCTGCAAGTATACGTCATGCTCAGCATGCAGATAGTATCGGTGAATTGATGGGAATAGAAGGTGATGCGGCAAGTGCTTATTTTTCAGTTTTTAATGAGTTATTAATTGCTAGTGATTTTAATTTTAGTGTTAGGGTTCGCCGTCCTCCACAGATGCTGTCAATGCATTGTTATCGTTTGCCTATACTCTGATTGGTAATGAATGTGCATCAGCCTTGCAAGGTGTTGGATTGGATCCTTATGTTGGCTATTTACATCAGGATAGGCCAGGGCGAACCAGTCTCGCTCAGGATTTGTTGGAGGAATTCCGAGCTTCTTGGGCAGATCGTTTTGTGTTGACGCTAATTAACCGTAAACAGATTAAAGCTAATGATTTTATCACTGAAGCGAGTGGTGCTGTTCGCTTAAAAGATGATGCTAGGAAAATATTTTTTTGACCGCATGGCAAAAACGTAAGCAAACAGAAATACTGCATCCCTATTTGAATGAACAAATTCCTATTGGACTGTTACCTCACTGTCAGGCAATGCTCTTAGCTAGACATATTCAGGGGTGACACTGAATTTTATACCCCCTATTTGGTTAAATAATTATGCTTGTACTTGTTACTTATGATGTTAGTGTGATTTCTACCGGAGGACAGCGTCGCTTACGACGAATTGCTAAAACGTGTTTGAATCATGGCATGAGGGTGCAAAATTCTGTTTTTGAATGTGAAGTCACACCTGCACAATTTGTTCAACTTAAAAGCGAGTTAGTAGATATTTTTGATTCAAAAAAGATAGTTTGCGTTTTTTATATGCTTGGGAAAAAAGGACGTCAGAAGGTTGAACATCTTGGAGCAAAGCCTGTTTTAGATCCATCAATGATGCTTTAATTCTTTAATCGCTAACCCTTCGTTCTCATTCATTCCCCCGACAGTTTAGCGGAGCAATAAGTGACTGTTTTTTAAATGAATTTAAATGTAAATCATTTTATGATTAATTTCCTCTGTTTAAGTTTTAAGGTTAGCGGATCCTATCGATTTGTTTTTTAATTTCAATAGGTTAGACTCGAATATGTCGCGCCTTCACGGGCGCGTGGTTGAAACCCGATTTTCCTTTTTTAAATGGCATTTTTTAGTGTCGCGCCTTCACGGGCGCGTGGATTAAACTTTTTCCTCCATTTTTTAAATCTTTTAAAACCCCGTCGCGCCTTCACGGGCGCGTGGATTGAAAACACGATTGATTGATAATTTTTTAAATTCACCTAACGTGTCGCGCCTTCACGGGCGCGTGGATTGAAAACATCTTCGATAACTGTTTGTAATGTTCTTTTCATGTGTCGCGCCTTCACGGGCGCGTGGATTGAAACACAAAAAATCTCATTAGAGTGCTAAACGATAATGTCGCGCCTTCACGGGCGCGTGGATTGAAACTCTCGTTGTTTTTGCCATTGTCCTCTCCGATATATGTCGCGCCTTCACGGGCGCGTGGATTGAAACTCAGAACTGATAACGATGTGCAGGGTGGGTTTTTGTCGCGCCTTCACGGGCGCGTGGATTGAAAACAGTTGTAACTTAATGATCGCAATAAACGTCTTGTTGTCGCGCCTTCACGGGCGCGTGGATTGAAACGTCAAGCGATGTTGAAAACGGGAAACGCGCTAGTGTCGCGCCTTCACGGGCGCGTGGATTGAAACAACTCAGACCATACGCAGTCAAATATCCTTAAATGTCGCGCCTTCACGGGCGCGTGGATTGAAACAGTCGTAACAATCGAATCTGAAAAAAAAGTGTATTGTCGCGCCTTCACGGGCGCGTGGATTGAAACACAAGGTATTTTGCCAGTGGATGTTTTGTGTTAATGTCGCGCCTTCACGGGCGCGTGGATTGAAACGCGGAAAAGTAGCCGGGATCACAACATTAGTTCTGTCGCGCCTTCACGGGCGCGTGGATTGAAACATCGGTGACAGGTATTGATGCTGGAAAAGTTGAAGTCGCGCCTTCACGGGCGCGTGGATTGAAACGAGACGATAAACGGTCACATCCCACGCATCAGGGATGTCGCGCCTTCACGGGCGCGTGGATTGAAACCGGACCGGGCAAGAAGTGCATGGAAATCGGAAATGTCGCGCCTTCACGGGCGCGTGGATTGAAACCCGAATTGACAGTAACGACTGCACCTAAAGTTTTTTGTCGCGCCTTCACGGGCGCGTGGATTGAAACAACAATTCGGCAATACGTTTTCTTCATTTTCTGGTCGCGCCTTCACGGGCGCGTGGATTGAAACTGGAGATATAAAAATGATAGAACAAAAAAATCATGTCGCGCCTTCACGGGCGCGTGGATTGAAACTATTGTTTTTAATAATGACTCTAATCGTATCAATTTGTCGCGCCTTCACGGGCGCGTGGATTGAAACGAGTGAAAATGGGGCAAGTCAAAAAAACATTAGTGTCGCGCCTTCACGGGCGCGTGGATTGAAAACAATTACGCGCTGATTTATCAGACTTATATCAAACGTCGCGCCTTCACGGGCGCGTGGATTGAAACAAATTAAGTGAGCCCCGAGGGGATATAAAAATTGTGTCGCGCCTTCACGGGCGCGTGGATTGAAACACCTGCTAAACCCCGCAATAATTTTCTAAAATTATTGTCGCGCCTTCACAGGCGCGTGGATTGAAACTTGATCACAATCTTGCCAATAATGTAAAAGTTACAAGTCGCGCCTTCACGGGCGCGTGGATTGAAAACAAATAACAATTAATTCCGCCATCGCCAATAGTATTGTCGCGCCTTCACGGGCGCGTGGATTGAAACATCAGTCAAATTGACGGGTTTGTATTTTTTAAAATTGTCGCGCCTTCACGGGCGCGTGGATTGAAACTGTTGTTATATCTGGTCATCATGTTGATCCATCTTGTCGCGCCTTCACGGGCGCGTGGATTGAAAACCATGCACTTCTTGCCCGGGAAGGAAGCCCATTGGTGTCGCGCCTTCACGGGCGCGTGGATGAAACACCACTCCCGCCACGTAGTAAATGGCCTGAAAGATGTCGCGCCTTCACGGGCGCGTGGATTGAAACAACTCAACAAATAAAAAGAAATAGATAATATCGTCGCGCCTTCACGGGCGCGTGGATTGAAACAATTAATCAATGATATTGATTATGATTTTTATATGTCGCGCCTTCACGGGCGCGTGGATTGAAACAAAGAAATTACTTTTTCAGGCAAACAACTCAGTGTCGCGCCTTCACGGGCGCGTGGATTGAAACTTTTGGGTGAGCGTAGCGAGGGGCAAAGCCCCTTGTCGCGCCTTCACGGGCGCGTGGATTGAAACACCACTTCCTCCGCGTAGCAAATGACCTGAAAGAGTCGCGCCTTCACGGGCGCGTGGATTGAAAACAACTATTTGATAGGGATCATTTTTCAATCGATAAGTCGCGCCTTCACGGGCGCGTGGATTGAAAACAATACCTTTGCTTTCCTAAATGTTTTCTACAAGTCGCGCCTTCACGGGCGCGTGGATTGAAACAGAAGATTTAGCGACAAAATTTAGTACTGTTAAGTCGCGCCTTCACGGGCGCGTGGATTGAAACAAAAATGATATTGATAAATTTATAGAAAAAATGTCGCGCCTTCACGGGCGCGTGGATTGAAAACCGAAATTGTTTGTGCTCTTGATTTTAATTTTTTGTCGCGCCTTCACGGGCGCGTGGATTGAAACCTTTTCCGGTTTTTACTTCAATAAAAAAAATACGGTCGCGCCTTCACGGGCGCGTGGATTGAAACTGTTGTTGTATCCGGTCATCATGTTGATCCATCGTCGCGCCTTCACGGGCGCGTGGATTGAAACCATGCCCCATTGATCCGGGATGCCCAATTAATAAGTCGCGCCTTCACGGGCGCGTGGATTGAAACCTCCATCGCCAATAGTATAAGCGACAAATTCCCCGTCGCGCCTTCACGGGCGCGTGGATTGAAACAGTCATTTCTCCTTTGTTCGCATATGAAATGGGATGTCGCGCCTTCACGGGCGCGTGGATTGAAACAGTGATATCATTAATAAAACTATTAAATTCATTAATGTCGCGCCTTCACGGGCGCGTGGATTGAAACTTTGCTGATGAAACCGACGTTGGCATCAATATCGAGTCGCGCCTTCACGGGCGCGTGGATTGAAACTTGAAATAACGCCCGCAAATACTTCAAAGAATGGTCGCGCCTTCACGGGCGCGTGGATTGAAAACATATCCAGATCTGGGTTCATATCCAGATCTGGGTTCGTCGCGCCTTCACGGGCGCGTGGATTGAAACCAGCGCTGCAGTGTAAACTCGATAATTGCTTCTTGTCGCGCCTTCACGGGCGCGTGGATTGAAACAACTCAACAAATAAAAAGAAATAGATAATATCGAGTCGCGCCTTCACGGGCGCGTGGATTGAAACATTTTTAAATTATGTTGATACAGCGAGCCAAGCGCGTCGCGCCTTCACGGGCGCGTGGATTGAAACGTCCCATTCCGCCGCAGTTAATGTACTGCCCGTCGTCGCGCCTTCACGGGCGCGTGGATTGAAACAGTGGGGTGAGGAACTGGAACTAGGTCGGAAGTGTCGCGCCTTCACGGGCGCGTGGATTGAAAACCTATCTTTTTTGACTTAAATATAAGTCAAGATCGTCGCGCCTTCACGGGCGCGTGGATTGAAACCGGGCACAGAAAATGGAAAAGTTTTTAATATTGTGTCGCGCCTTCACGGGCGCGTGGATTGAAAACAGGAAATTGAACTTGAGACGGACGCCCTTTGGGGTCGCGCCTTCACGGGCGCGTGGATTGAAACACTTTGCGCAAACGATTCTGCAGAATCACTCATTGTCGCGCCTTCACGGGCGCGTGGATTGAAAACTGGCTAATAATACAATCGATGAAATTGTATTATTAGTCGCGCCTTCACAGGCGCGTGGATTGAAACATTATTTTTAATAATGACTCTGATCGTATCAATTGTCGCGCCTTCACGGGCGCGTGGATTGAAACTAACTGCAAGATACGTCCCGAAAAATGATTTACCTGTCGCGCCTTCACGGGCGCGTGGATTGAAACTGGAACTGCAAACGCTTATGTTTTGACAAAAATGTCGCGCCTTCACGGGCGCGTGGATTGAAAACAATATCGTTAATATCTTTGACTGCAAACCCGATGTCGCGCCTTCACGGGCGCGTGGATTGAAACCGATGTAAAATCCAGGGATATATTTATCATTTTGTCGCGCCTTCACGGGCGCGTGGATTGAAACACCATCGCTGGCAAGTTTTTCCGTCGATATAAGTCGCGCCTTCACGGGCGCGTGGATTGAAACATACATTTTTTGATAAATTGTACAAAATCAATACGTCGCGCCTTCACGGGCGCGTGGATTGAAAACTATTATCAAGTAATTGGATCAAGTCTGTGCCGTGTCGCGCCTTCACGGGCGCGTGGATTGAAACCATATTGAACGCTGAATCCATGAGCATTAATGTGGCTATACTTAACCGGACACACAACTTAAAATAACTAAAAAGATAAAAAGTGTGACCTAAAATGAATGATCAAACAAAAAAACCGAATAAAAGCTATACATCAGAATTTAAAGAATCAGCTGTCAAATTAGCTAATGAGACGGATCAACCCGTTTCTCAGACTGCCAGGGAGCTAGGTGTTAATGTAAATACTCTACATACCTGGATCAGTAAATATTCCAAACCGGTGAAGACGGTAGCCAATAGAAGTGATGAACACATTTATGATGAAGTAAAACGTCTGAAAAAAGAATTGGCAAAAGTGATTCAGGAGCGTGATTTATTAAAAGGCCACAGCGTACTTTGCAAGGGGAAACTTTGTGAAGTACGCATGGATAACTGATCAGGCTAAAGATTACCCGGTAACGATTCTGTGCCGTTTTATGGATGTTTCCGTAGTTGCTATTATGATTGGGTTAGCTCTCCTAAAACGGATAGAGAGAAAGAAAATGAAGCGCTTACTGAGCAGCTAAAAAACTGTTTGAAGACAGTCGCAAGACTTATGGAACCCGTCGTCTTAAAAAGAAAACTGGCTGAAAAAGGCGTTCATATAAGCCGCCGGAGAATTGGTCGATTAATGAAAAAAGCCGGTTTGTTTTGTAAAACGAAGAGACGCTTTAAAGCGACGACTAATTCCAAGCATAATAAGCGTATATCTCCAAATTTACTGGAAAGAGAGTTTACTGTCTCTCAACCTGATCGCTACTATGTGGGTGATATTACCTATATTGCCACCAAGGAAGGCTGGTTATATTTAGCGGTTGTCATTGACTTATTCTCTAGGCAAATTGTTGGCTGGTCGATGGATGAGCGAATGAAAGCCAAGCTAGTCAATGATGCTTTACTGATGGCCATATGGAAGCGTAAACCAATGGATGGATTGCTTTGGCATACTGACCGAGGTAGCCAATATGCCTCTGATAGTCATAGAAAAATATTGTCGGATCATAACATAATTCAGTCTATGAGCCGCAAAGGAAATTGCTGGGACAATGCTGTATCAGAGAGCTTCTTTCATAGTTTGAAAACTGAATTGACGCACCATTGTCGATTCAAAACCAGAGTAGAAGCAAAGCAGGCAATATTTGAATATATTGAGGTATTTTATAATCGGGAGCGACTTCATTCGGCTAATGATTATTTGTCACCAGTCGATTATGAAATACAGCAGGAAATAGCTTAAATCGATTGATTGAAGAGGGGTAAAAGGCGACATAAATGCCGCCCATTACCGTTGACGGCCATCGGCTCCTCAGCCTGTGCCGTGAAGATATTGTAACAGGATCATTACCGTTGTGAAAATACCTTGGGTGAATGGAACGGCTCTATCGTTCCAGAGGGCAAAAGCCCTTTCTCTTCATCTGTTTAAAGTTAACATGAGAAACTAAAATGATAGGAAATACAAAATGACAAAAATCACTTGAAACAGCCAAAAAATATTTAGAAAACTGTCCGGAAAAATGTTTGACACATCAGGAGATCATGTCGCGCCTTCACGGGCGCGTGGATTGAAACCTGCATTTTAGCAGCAAAGTTTAACATGTTATGGTCGCGCCTTCACGGGCGCGTGGATTGAAACGTCGATGACTTTTTAATGCGAGCTCATGTTTGTCGTCGCGCCTTCACGGGCGCGTGGATTGAAACATCAAAATTTCTTCAAACACTAACACTTTTTTAGTCGCGCCTTCACGGGCGCGTGGATTGAAACATACTGCATTGTATTAATCATTGAATCTCAGCGGTCGCGCCTTCACGGGCGCGTGGATTGAAACTCTACTAAAAGTGGTCGGATCAAATACACTCCATGTCGCGCCTTCACGGGCGCGTGGATTGAAACCATTTTCATATTTTGATCGCAAATGGCAATAGCAGTCGCGCCTTCACGGGCGCGTGGATTGAAACTACCGCCAATCGCGAAGATATTGTCTCATTAAAATGTCGCGCCTTCACGGGCGCGTGGATTAAACCATTATCTAAAATCCGACCTGAATTGCTCGGGGCGTCGCGCCTTCACGGGCGCGTGGATTGAATGACCCCCGACCGAAAAGGGTTTGCTCGGGGATGTGTCAACACGCCTTCAAATATTTTTTTGGCGCGTGGTCATTGTAATCACAATAATTGACCCCCGACCGAAAGAGGTTTGTTTTTCACAACGGTCGCGCCTTCACGGGCGCGTGGATTGAAACTCTTGTTGTTTTCAATCGCCATTGTGATGTGTCAACAAACAGTGACAACATTCGCTCATCCATCGACCAGCCAACAATTTGCCTAGAGAATAAGTCAATGACAACCGCTAAATATAACCAGCCTTCCTTGGTGGCAATATAGGTAATATCACCCACATAGTAGCGATCAGGTTGAGAGACAGTAAACTCTCTTTCCAGTAAATTTGGAGATATACGCTTATTATGCTTGGAATTAGTCGTCGCTTTAAAGCGTCTCTTCGTTTTACAAAACAAACCGGCTTTTTTCATTAATCGACCAATTCTCCGGCGGCTTATATGAACGCCTTTTTCAGCCAGTTTTCTTTTAAGACGACGGGTTCCATAAGTCTTGCGACTGTCTTCAAACAGTTTTTTAGCTGCTCAGTAAGCGCTTCATTTTCTTTCTCTCTATCCGTTTTAGGAGAGCTAACCCAATCATAATAGCAACTACGGGAAACATCCATAAAACGGCACAGAATCGTTACCGGGTAATCTTTAGCCTGATCAGTTATCCATGCGTACTTCACAAAATTATTGGCTCTCTCAATATAGTCGCGCCTTCACGGGCGGGCGTGGATTGAAAACAATTTCTTGTACTGTTTTACTCCAAACATTTCTGTCGCGCCTTCACGGGCGCGTGGATTGAAACTCACATGGGGAAAAGCGCGCACGGGGAAATCAATGTCGCGCCTTCACGGGCGCGTGGATTGAAACGTAAAAACAAAAAATCATGGGACGTTCTGAATTGTCGCGCCTTCACGGGCGCGTGGATTGAAACCCCAAATACAATTTTAAATAACTCGCAGATAGAGTCGCGCCTTCACGGGCGCGTGGATTGAAACTAACTGCAAGATACGTCCCGAAAAATGATTGACCGTCGCGCCTTCACGGGCGCGTGGATTGAAACCTTGCTTGCGCGCTTACCCGCGCCAGCCTTAGCTGTCGCGCCTTCACGGGCGCGTGGATTGAAACGATAAAAAAATACGACCGTTAACAATAGCAATGTCGCGCCTTCACGGGCGCGTGGATTGAAACATATCGGGCGCAGCATTGTTAGACGGAGAGCAAAGTCGCGCCTTCACGGGCGCGTGGATTGAAACTTTTAATATCAATTTAGTTATATTTTGCCACCATGTCGCGCCTTCACGGGCGCGTGGATTGAAACTTATCTATTAGCGAACTAATCAATGATTTTTTGTGTCGCGCCTTCACGGGCGCGTGGATTGAAACAATTTTATAATGTTTAATATCTGATTTTAAACAGTCGCGCCTTCACGGGCGCGTGGATTGAAACAACTTAAATTGTTGATTTTTGTAGTGATTGCAGTAGTCGCGCCTTCACGGGCGCGTGGATTGAAACCCCATCCCATTTCTCTGCGGATTTTGTTATGACGTCGCGCCTTCACGGGCGCGTGGATTGAAACTTTATATTCGATAAAAATTCTAATAATTCGACGTCGCGCCTTCACGGGCGCGTGGATTGAAACATCGCGCTTGATTGGGTTTTGCATATATTGAGCTGTCGCGCCTTCACGGGCGCGTGGATTGAAACCGCCATCCCCAATAGTATAAGCGACAAATTCCCCGAGTCGCGCCTTCACGGGCGCGTGGATTGAAACTACAAATCCGTCTTTATAATCGATTACTTCAGCGTCGCGCCTTCACGGGCGCGTGGATTGAAACAGTTGTTGGTTTTCCATCGTAAATAATACGTTGTCGCGCCTTCACGGGCGCGTGGATTGAAACTAATCTCTATAAGCCACTCTTTAATTTTTTGTTTTTGTCGCGCCTTCACGGGCGCGTGGATTGAAACGTACTGCATTGTATTAATCATTGAATCTCAGCGGGTCGCGCCTTCACGGGCGCGTGGATTGAAACAATTCCTATAAATTATATTGCCGAGGCTTTTGCATGTCGCGCCTTCACGGGCGCGTGGATTGAAACGTTTTGCGGGGAGCGTCAAATATGTCAAAGATGAGTCGCGCCTTCACGGGCGCGTGGATTGAAACTATAATTTTTTTAGTAATGGCGTTATCTATTTCTGAGTCGCGCCTTCACGGGCGCGTGGATTGAAACACCGCAAGCACTGGCACATTTGCAGAATTAAAAAGGTCGCGCCTTCACGGGCGCGTGGATTGAAACATAAGCTGCAATAACACAATCTGCCCAAGTTTTGGTCGCGCCTTCACGGGCGCGTGGATTGAAACATTAGTAGGCTTTGGGTTTACTGGCGATCAGGCGTCGCGCCTTCACGGGCGCGTGGATTGAAACATAAAATATTATCTGCAATTTTATTTGTTGATATGTCGCGCCTTCACGGGCGCGTGGATTGAAACAGAAACACTTGCTAAAAATTATTTAATTACCGGTGTCGCGCCTTCACGGGCGCGTGGATTGAAACTCCCAAATATGAATCTATTATATACTGTTACGCGTCGCGCCTTCACGGGCGCGTGGATTGAAACCATGTTCGACTTACATCCCCAATTGATTTTTACGTCGCGCCTTCACGGGCGCGTGGATTGAAAACCCTTGAGTGTTTGAAATTGCAGGATCAACTGCAATGTCGCGCCTTCACGGGCGCGTGGATTGAAACCGGAACGTATCTTGCAGTTAAAAAAGCGAATAAGTCGCGCCTTCACGGGCGCGTGGATTGAAACATTGAAAAGTGCAGATTGTTCATCGCGTTTGATGGGTCGCGCCTTCACGGGCGCGTGGATTGAAACTATTGTCAAGTGTCATGTTGACAAAATGTATTTGTCGCGCCTTCACGGGCGCGTGGATTGAAACATTGCGTCGATTTGCGAGTGCTGTGATATTGTCAGTCGTGATGTGTCAACACTTTTCCGGACAGTTTTCTAAATATTTTTTTGGCTGTTTCAAGTGATTTTTGTCATTTTGTATTTCCTATCATTTTAGTTTCTCATGTTAACTTTAAACAGATGAAGAGAAAGGGCTTTGCCCTCTGGAACGATAGAGCCGTTCCATTCACCCAAGGTGTTTTCACAACGGTAATGATCCTGTTACAATATCTTCACGGCACAGGCTGAGGAGCCGATGGCCGTCAACGGTAATGGGCGGCATTTATGTCGCCTTTTACCCTCTTCAATCAATCGATTTAAGCTATTTCCTGCTGTATTTCATAATCGACTGGTGACAAATAATCATTAGCCGAATGAAGTCGCTCCCGATTATAAAATACCTCAATATATTCAAATATTGCCTGCTTTGCTTCTACTCTGGTTTTGAATCGACAATGGTGCGTCAATTCAGTTTTCAAACTATGAAAGAAGCTCTCTGATACAGCATTGTCCCAGCAATTTCCTTTGCGGCTCATAGACTGAATTATGTTATGATCCGACAATATTTTTCTATGACTATCAGAGGCATATTGGCTACCTCGGTCAGTATGCCAAAGCAATCCATCCATTGGTTTACGCTTCCATATGGCCATCAGTAAAGCATCATTGACTAGCTTGGCTTTCATTCGCTCATCCATCGACCAGCCAACAATTTGCCTAGAGAATAAGTCAATGACAACCGCTAAATATAACCAGCCTTCCTTGGTGGCAATATAGGTAATATCACCCACATAGTAGCGATCAGGTTGAGAGACAGTAAACTCTCTTTCCAGTAAATTTGGAGATATACGCTTATTATGCTTGGAATTAGTCGTCGCTTTAAAGCGTCTCTTCGTTTTACAAAACAAACCGGCTTTTTCATTAATCGACCAATTCTCCGGCGGCTTATATGAACGCCTTTTTCAGCCAGTTTTCTTTTAAGACGACTTCCATAAGTCTTGCGACTGTCTTCAAACAGTTTTTTAGCTGCTCAGTAAGCGCTTCATTTTCTTTCTCTCTATCCGTTTTCTAACCCAATCATAATAGCAACTACGGGAACATCCATAAAACGGCACAGAATCGTTACCGGGTAATCTTTAGCCATTATCCATGCGTACTTCACAAAGTTTCCCTTGCAAAGTACGCTGTCTTCAAAAATCACGCTCCTGAATCACTTTTGCCAATTCTTTTTCAGACGTTTTTTTCAGCGTTTTACTTCATCATAAATGTAACCGGTTCTGGAATTGCTGATCCAGCTTCATTTTCTCTTATTAGTTTGAATTTGCCCAACCTAAAGCGTCGTCTGATGATGACGATGAAATAACAGATACTCCCTGGAAAATTGCTATTATTGATGATGATGAACAAGTGCATATTGTCACTCAAATGGTCTTAAAGCACTTTTCCTTTGATAATAAACCGGTTCAGTTTTTAAATGCCTATAGTGCAGCCGAAGGCTTGGAATTATTTAAAAATAATGATGATATCGGTGTCTGCTTACTGGATGTGGTAATGGAAACGGAACATGCGGGGCTTGACTTGGCCAGACAAATCCGTGAAGGATTAAAAAATACCTTTACACGTATTGTCTTGCGTACTGGACAGCCAGGAAGTGCGCCAGAAGATGAGGTGATCATTAATTATGATATCAATGACTACAAAGAAAAAACGGAGCTAACACGCTCGAAACTCAATACTCTGATGTATTCCTGTTTGCGTTCTTATCGAGACATTGTGTCTCTTGATCAAACGCGTAAGGGACTTGAACAAGTCATCAGTTCGACGACACAAGTCTTTAGTTTGCAATTTATTGAGGAGTTTTCTAAGGGAATTTTACAACAAGTAACCTCTGTTTTAAATTTTAAAGACAGTGCTTTTTATGGTAACACCAATGGACTTGCAGCCCATGGTGAGCAGAATAATGATAATGCTAACATCAAAATTATTGCCGGTATTGGTAGTTTTGAGGATAAAATTGGAAATGAAATTTCCCAGGCAATTCCTCAAGAATTATTTAATTTATTAGAGCAGCATAATGAGTTCTTTTATTCCGTTCATGTGAAAGACTCCTACTTGGCCTGTCATCAAAGTCATGGAGCGCCCAAAAATGTATTGTTTTTTCAGGGCATTGGCAAACGTAGCGCCTTACAGCAAAAATTGCTGGATATTTATAGTCGCAATGTTTTGGTGGCCTTTGAAAATATTTGCCTCAAGGTGGAAGGTGAGGAGTCACAACGAGAAATTGTCTATATGCTCGGTGAAGCGGTAGAATCTCGTTCCAATGAAACCGGCTTTCATTTGAAGCGAGTGGCGCAACTATCGGGTATTTTAGCCAGAAAACTTAAATTGCCTGATACCCATGTTGATTTAATCATTCAGGCTTCACCGCTACATGATTTAGGAAAAATTGGTATTCCTGATCATATTTTACATAAGCCGGGTAAATTGGATGCTGAAGAATGGGAAGTAATGAAGAGTCATGTCAAAATCGGTCATGATATGATGAAAAATTCGCATAAAAAAGTGTTTCGTATTGGTTCGTTAATTGCTTTAGCGAGTAAGCGATGTTACAAAAGTCCTTGGAATATGGATGACGTTTTTGATTATCTAAAAAACAGTGCAGGGAGTCAATTTGATCCGAATATGATTGCTTTATTATTAGAGGAAAAACAAACGATTGAAAATCTTTATAGGCATTTAAAGTAGAGCTTTTTAGAAATAATACCTTAGTAAAAAGCAGGGGTAAACTTATTATTAAATAGTGATATTGAAAATCAAACCAATAGCCAGTAGAGCGATCAAAGCTGCTGCCGATAGGGTAACAGTTTTAACGATATTCAGTGTTGTTGTCATTTTAGGCTTCCTTCCAATTTTTTAATCAAATCAATCAATGTTTTTTACTACAAAAAAGATATAAAAAAAGGCTCTGAGGGCATACTTAATAGTGTATGTCTCTCAAAGCCTTTATATGTATGGCTCCCCAAGCATGATTCGAACATGCGACCAAGTGATTAACAGTCACCTACTCTACCGCTGAGCTATTGGGGAATTGTTGCAAACTTCTGTCAGTCATCAGAAGCAACGAAGGCTATTCTATGCATTTTGATTTTAATGTCAAGAAACATTGTAAATAAAATTCATTTTTTTTATAACTGCCATATAAAATCAGTCACTTAACTGCAAGCAGATGTTTTGTTGCTTGTTTTTCCTGTTGCCATTCTAGCGCGTCCTGTACGCGAAATAATGACACGTTGAACAAACTGAGTGCCATTACGACTACAAAGTGTAAATGTGCCATTGGTGCTGCTATGACCATCGGAATAATAGCGCACATAGTTAGAGGAGCCAAAGCCTTTGTATTGCAGTGATAAGCTCTTTGAGAGGGCTTGCTGAACATAAAAAACTTCTTCATAAGCATTGCGCTTATTATTGCCATCCTGATCAGAAAAAATAAGCCAGCCATCAGACCATTTTGCGCTAGGTGTGCATTGCTGGCCATTATTGCTCTTACACAGCAGCACTCTACTCTTATGTTTAATGGCTTCTGAACGGGCTAGCTGATGATGGTGGAATAAAATATTCAACTGAGCTGATTGGTGATTATGGCTGAGGATGTCAGCAAAGGCAGGCACTGCTGTTGCGAGTAAAATACTGGCAATGGCCAGAGTGATGAGCAGTTCAATTAAAGTAAAGCCTCGAAGCTGTTGTTCGTTATGTCGTATCATTGGAAATCCTTTTCAAGTAATGGTGGTAATTAAAGTGAACAAATAAAGTAACTAGTGTCCATCCGTTTATTCTAGAATTATTTGATAATTGTGACCGTAGGGTGGGCACGCTTTTTGTGCCCACGCTGAAAATGTGCATATAAAGAACCCTATTTACGGATAAACACTCACTAGATGAAGTTTATAGCAATGGAATTGCTGTCTGAAGAGGTAAAGCGTGGTTAAAGCTGTAAGAAAAGTGTGATTTTTTGTGTCAGACTTAACGTACAATGATATTTTTGCTGTTTTTGTTAATAAACTGTGAAGCTAGGCAAAAAAAGAACTAAAAATAGACTAAACTAATAGTTCATCGTATAAAAGGATGCAGTGCGAGAAATTAAACACTTTTTGGGGAGAAGTGGAAAGTAGTGATGAGTCATTTTGAACAAAAAAATACCATGCAGCAATCAGTGGATGAAAATAGTCAGCTCAAAGCACAGCTTAAGCAATTATTGAGCAATGCCCATGAAAACCAGCTGAAACTGAAACGTTTTGAGCAAATAGAGTTTAAATTAATGGCTGCTGAATCCATTGAGCAGTTATTGGTCATTATTCGTGATGAATATACTAGCCTGTTCAAGCTGGATGATTGTGCTTTATTGCTTGAAGATGAGAATCTTTCTTTGCGCCGCCTCATTCCGGATGGGCTTCAAAATACGCCCAATGATCATTTTTTAACCTTATTAAATTTCCCTGTTGAACTGGAAAAATTACACTATTTGCCGACAGAGCTGATGACTGGGTTTTACCATTCTAATCATCATCAATGGCTGATGAATAATCCACATATTGAATCCATTGCAGTGATGCCCTTAATGCGTCATGGTAGAAAAATAGGTGTCTTTTGTTGCGGTAGTTATGATCGCACACGTTTTCAAGCCCATGCCGCTTGTGATTTTTTACAGCGTCTGTCTTTTATCATGGCTGTTTGTATCGAAAATGCTCTTAATTTAGAACGCCTTAAACTGAGTAGCATGACTGATGCATTAACTCAGGTGCATAATCGACGTTTTTTTGATCAACGTTTGCCTCAAGAATTGTCCAGAAATGATCGCGCCTTGACGGCAATATCTTGTTTATTTCTCGATATCGACCATTTTAAACAAGTCAATGACACTTATGGTCATGGGGTGGGTGATGATGTTTTATGTCAGGTGGCTCAACGCATTCAAACCGGGCTGAGAACACATGACATTCTGGCTCGATATGGCGGTGAAGAATTTGCTGTGTTATTACCGGACACCAGCAATGATGAAGCCATGATGGTCGCTCAGCGTATCATCGATGCGGTGAATAAAGATCGTATCGTTATTGATAAAAATGTCATTTTAACTATTACCATTTCTGCGGGTGTTTCAACTCTTATGACTGATGATACAATGATTGATGATACAAGGTCTGATTCATTAAATGATATCAAGTCATTGGGAATGAAATTACTATCAACGGCAGATGAAGCACTCTATGATGCTAAAAAACAGGGTAGAAACCGCGCCATTAATGCCGGTTTGTTAGCCTTGATTGATTCAGTAGAATGTTCACAAAAATTTCAATGTTGAAATTCCCTTACTAAAACAAATAATTTTTAGCTATTCTTTTGGAAAACCTATGCAACTGAGTGACAGCCTCATTAAACGAAAATCCACCCGTGCTTTTTTAAATAAACCTGTTGAGACAGAAAAAATTCAACAGATTTTAAATCTCGCGCGTCACGCCCCCTCCGGTGTTAATACTCAACCCTGGCAGGTTGCAGTGGTGAGTGGTGCAACTAAAAGTCGCCTGCAAGAAAAATTAGAAGCGGCTTTTCGTTCCGGTGTTAAAGCAAAAATGGACTATCAATACTATCCTCAACAATGGCTTGAGCCATTTAAAAGTCGTCGTAAGGCCTGTGGTTTAAAAATGTATAGTACTTTAAATATTGCCCGGGAAGACAAGGACAAACAATTGGAGCAATGGGCAGCTAATTATCGTGCCTTTGATGCCCCGGTAATGCTGTTGTTCTTTTTAGATGCCAGTGCTGAACAGGGATCCTTTCTTGATTATGGTATGTTTTTGCAATCTTTGATGCTAGCGGCGGTGGATCAGGGGCTGGCAACCTGTCCCCAGGCAGCACTGACGGAATATCCTGATATTGTAAAGGAAGAACTAGGGCATAAGGAAGAGGATTTATTGATCTGTGGTATGGCATTGGGCTATGAAGATTGTGATGCATTGGTGAATAGTTATCGCACCGAAAGAGAAGACATGAGTGGCTTTACTTGTTTTTTTGACTAAGTTTATGAAAAAGAGGGAATATTCAGCCAAATAAACACTAATTAGACAGGCAAGGGCATGAAAATATGCTAAATTAGGGGCTGAAATTTAACTTGGGCACAACTTGGGCACAAATAGAACAATAAGATGACTCAAACACAAGCTAACAATACCTATTCCGTCGATGTGTTAATGCTACAGGCTCGTCAATTGGCGGCTAATTACCGTCGTGCGACAGGCAAAACCCTGGCTGGTGTCACAAGCCGATAAACAAAGGTGTTGATATTTTTGTATAAAAACACCCATATTTGCTCAAAGTAATGAATTTCCAAGTTTAGAAATAGTTTTTAACAATGCTTGTCTTTTGATTTTGTTATCTTCATTATGTGCTACTTCACTTAATGCTGATAACTCTTTATGTTTCTTATTATCTGCATCAAATTCTGGTAAATTCATGTGTTTAAACACATTACCCACTTGAATTGAAATATTATGACTATCAATAAAAGCTTGTACTGTAGAGCTGTTTAGTAAACCACAAAGATAATAGGCTGGCTCTGAATCATAAAAATCAACAAAAAACAATTTGTGGTCGGGAACAAAAACTTTTTGACCACTGATAGGATCGTTACCTTTTGTAATGACTGCCGCTCTAAATGATTTATTGCCAGGCTGTTCAGGCCATACCACTTTAAATGGTGCGAAAGTATAACTGCCAACATTTGAAATACAGAAATAAGGTGCGTGTTCTGTCATTCGTTTGCTATATGTTGATCTTAAAATAAGCTGGTCTTGATAGGTGCTAAAAAATCCTTCACACTTTGGTTGTATACGTCAAAACTTCCCACGTTGACGTATCATTCCACTTTATTTAAAGGCTGAATTTTTTCAGTCAAATTCCATGGCAACAATTGCTCTAAAGCCTCATCATCATAATGCCTGCCCAGCTTAGGTAACTCAGTCAGAATGTGTGTTAAAAAGGCAAAGGGCTCTAGGTTGTTTGCTTTCGCTGTTTGCACGATTGAATATAAAATAGCACTGGCCTCAGCACCACGAGGATTTTGGTTCATGACCCAGTTTTTGCGCCCAATCACAAAGGGTTTGATCCGCCGCTCTGCCATATTATTATCAATCTGGAGGTTGCCCTCTTCAAGATAGACAGTCAGATACTTCCATTGATTGATCACATAACGAATAGGACACCCAACTTACTGTCTTTTGTTGTTTTAGTCACTTTATCATCACACCACTTTTTAAAGTCATCCAGTAGTGGTTTGCTTTTTTCCTGACGGATCAGGTAACGTTGTTCAGCATTGAGCGGTTTGATTTGTTTTTCAATCGCATACAATTTAGCAATTTTACTGATCGCCATTTGTACCATGCCAGGCTTTTTCTGACTGTTCTTGGGTAATGCTTTTAAGGCATCATGGAACTTGCGACGAGCATGTGCCATGCAGCCTAATAAAGTGACTTCACTGTTCTCATTTTCGAATATATGATAACCGGGAAAGCCATCCGTTTGCAGGTAACCTGAAAACCCCGTTAAAAAGGTTTTGGCATGTTGGCCTGCACGAGTAGGCTGATACTCATACAAAACAATGGGACACTTGAATGATAGCCGCCACTTTGATAGAGCCACATATAAGATTTAGGGCAATTCTCACGTCCATCATGGATCACTCGCATCGTTGTTTCATCGGCCTGGATGATTTTCTGCCTAATGAGATAATACAACAACCGATTATAAAAGGGTTTGAGTAATTCAGCTGATTTAAGCACCCAGTTGGACATACTGGCTCTGGAAAGTGTTATCTTATAGCGTTTAAATATCGCTTCCTGTCGATAGAGAGGCAAGCTGTCTAGGAATTTAGAAACAATGATATAGGCCAGCAGGCTGGGTGATGCAAAACTTCTAGGAATGGGCTGTGCAGGCTTAGGAGCAGTTTTAACGCCTTCCTCACAAGCACGACAGGCATATTTAACCTGAACATGTTCTACAACATATACCTGAGCAGGAACAATTTCCAGTTGCTCTGAGGTCTCTTCACCAATTTCATGCAAGTGATGACCGCAGTCACAGACTTGTTCTGCTTCAGATAACTCATGACGAACAACTTTACGAGGTAGGTCTTTAGGTAAAGGCTTACGACCGGGCTTTTTACGCTCATAAGTAATGGTTTCACGGACTTCCGGTGCTTCTTCGGCGAACGTTTCTGCCTCATTAAAGAAGTCGGGGTGAACTTCTTTTTCACTGGAAGTACCAAACCGTTTATGTTGCAACAGACGAAATTGTTCCTCATACCAGTCCACTTTTGACTGGAGTTCAAGCACCCTGTTTTTGAGCGTTGGTATCTCTTCTGGTAGTATTTTGTCTGTTGAACTCATGCGTTATATTATACTAAAAATGAGCGTTAAATGCTTGTATTTATTCTGTTTAATGCGCATCTAAAGGGACTTTTTAGTTGTTTTCCAGACCATGAATTTCAGGGTGAGCATGGTGTTGTGTGCAAGATAAACCATCCAGTAACCACTGTAATTCTCTCAGTGTTAACGAAAGAGTGGGTTGTTCTTTTTCCATCGGCCACTGGAATTTCCCTTTTCAAGTGTACGATAGTAAAGCCAGAAACCATTACGCTCCCAGTACAGTATTTTAAGTTTATCTCGCTGACGATTACAAAAACAAAGACACTGCCATCAAGGGATTGTGTTCCAATTGCTCTGAGACAATCAGTGATAGCCCATTGGTTGCTTTTCTCATATCGGTAACACCAGAAACCAGATAAACCTGATTGACTGTGATGCCCGTTATCATGAAACAGTCCTGAGCAAATCCAGAATGGACTTGAGCTGATTCAGGTTCGTATCAGAATTGATTTCCAAACTGAAACCATTGGTATGGCTTACTTTAATTGCATTGCTTGTGGGGGAATTGGCCAGTAAATTAATGGGAATGAGTTGATTGTTGGTGTTGACCTGTTTTGATGAGCTAACATAACCCAACTTCTTTCGATAATAGCTAAAAATATGAGAGGGTATCTTATGTTGTTGACAATAAACTGCCTGGCTTAAGTTACTGGCTTGGCAGGCCTCTATGTGTTGCTTCATCGAAGCATCTTTTGAATGGTTGCTCATTTGTATCTCCAAATTACGAATTGAAGATCATAGTTTGAGCTAACTGAAGCTTATTGTGAACGTGGGTTTTAATTGACGTTTACCTTTGGTTTGTCTTCCATGTCATTTTCACAATCTTCTAATAACTGTTTTGTGATCCCCTTATTAGGCACCAGTACATATAAATCTTTTTTGATTGAGACATAACATTCCTGTATATCTCCAGCCCCCTTAACTAAAGGATATAGAAAATCAGGTTCTATCCAAAACTTTCTTGCTGGTTTTACTTTTTCATTTCTTCCAAAGTCAGGGCAGGTTTTAATTTGCACCAAATTATTATTTTTATTTGTATCAATAATTTTTACAAAATAAATACCATTTAATTCTGTGGTTACTCCTTTTCTGCCGTTAACCCAAGTGCTTGCACCAGTGATCTTTTAAATGCTTTAAAACCACCTTTCGGTGTAATAGCCCATGGTGAATCACCTCCCGTAACAGGGGTTGCCTCACACTTATCAATGTCAACTGAATCAAGAGCTTCTTGTTTTGTGAGGTGAGCAGGGATTGCTTTTTTATTTCCTTTAGCCGCTTCCCATATAGCATAGGGTATAGGATATTTTATTGTGTTACCTTTGCATTTTTTAGCAATAAAAATAGCTGTTTTATTGGCTGCATCAGGAAATGGCTTTAAAGCTTTTAGATCATCAATCCCTACAGGTTGAATGATCTGATTATTTCCGATATAAAATGATCGAAAACCTGCTGAAGATGGTGATTGAAAATGAGTTTGCGTGATAACAAATGCTAAAATTCCGTCTTCATCTTTGAGCCATTTATCTGCAACGGTATAGGTGATCATTCCTGATATATCAAGTTCATTTCCACCATGAAATTTTGTTTTTGAGAAAATTCCATAATGATCACAGGTTGGCTTTATACGTTCACGGTATAATTCGGGTAATTTTGACCATCTGACCCAAGGTGGATTACCAACAACCACATCAAACTTTCCTGCAATAGCAGACCAGAAGAAATTACGCACTATACGAAACCAGATACCATTCCAGTTTCTTTCATGTAAATCCAGAATTTTTTTCATAAGTATGCTTGAGTGGTGATCTCCATTCTTTCATTTCATTGGATGTAATTAATTTTTTTTGTATTAATTTTTTTCTGTCTCACGCCACTGAGTACTTTTTGAAACTAAATTATCCATTAGTAAAAATACGGAATCTAAACGACTTCTATCAAAAGCCAATTCTGAAGGCAATAAAATTTCAAGATCGGCTACTTCACTACCAATTTTATAAGAGACAATCAATTCATCTTTTTAGGATTTCGAGCTGGGGAATACACTGCATCCGCTAAAAGAATCGGTATTTCTATATCTGTTCCTTTGTTATTGTCTAATAAATCAGAAATAGCGATTAATATATTCACTCGGGCAGTCTGGACTGCTAAAGGATTTAAATCAAAGCCCCAGACATTGTGATGTGTCAACACTTTTCCGGACAGTTTTCTAAATATTTTTTGGCTGTTTCAAGTGATTTTTGTCATTTTGTATTTCCTATCATTTTAGTTTCTCATGTTATTAAACAGATGAAGAGAAAGGGCTTTGCCCTCTGGAACGATAGAGCCGTTCCATTCACCCAAGGTATTTTCACAACGGTAATGATCCTGTTACAATATCTTCACGGCACAGGCTGAGGAGCCGATGGCCGTCAACGGTAATGGGCGGCATTTATGTCGCCTTTTACCCCTCTTCAATCAATCGATTTAAGCTATTTCCTGCTGTATTTCATAATCGACTGGTGACAAATAATCATTAGCCGAATGAAGTCGCTCCCGATTATAAAATACCTCAATATATTCAAATATTGCCTGCTTTGCTTCTACTCTGGTTTTGAATCGACAATGGTGCGTCAATTCAGTTTTCAAACTATGAAAGAAGCTCTCTGATACAGCATTGTCCCAGCAATTTCCTTTGCGGCTCATAGACTGAATTATGTTATGATCCGACAATATTTTTCTATGACTATCAGAGGCATATTGGCTATCTCGGTCAGTATGCCAAAGCAATCCATCCATTGGTTTACGCTTCCATATGGCCATCAGTAAAGCATCATTGACTAGCTTGGCTTTCATTCGCTCATCCATCGACCAGCCAACAATTTGCCTAGAGAATAAGTCAATGACAACCGCTAAATATAACCAGCCTTCCTTGGTGGCAATATAGGTAATATCACCCACATAGTAGCGATCAGGTTGAGAGACAGTAAACTCTCTTTCCAGTAAATTTGGAGATATACGCTTATTATGCTTGGAATTAGTCGTCGCTTTAAAGCGTCTCTTCGTTTTACAAAACAAACCGGCTTTTTTCATTAATCGACCAATTCTCCGGCGGCTTATATGAACGCCTTTTTCAGCCAGTTTTCTTTTTAAGACGACGGGTTCCATAAGTCTTGCGACTGTCTTCAAACAGTTTTTTAGCTGCTCAGTAAGCGCTTCATTTTCTTTCTCTCTATCCGTTTTAGGAGAGCTAACCCAATCATAATAGCAACTACGGGAAACATCCATAAAACGGCACAGAATCGTTACCGGGTAATCTTTAGCCTGATCAGTTATCCATGCGTACTTCACAAAGTTTCCCTTGCAAAGTACGCTGTGGCCTTTTTTTAATAAATCACGCTCCTGAATCACTTTTGCCAATTCTTTTTTCAGACGTTTTACTTCATCATAAATGTGTTCATCACTTCTATTGGCTACCGTCTTCACCGGTTTGGAATATTTACTGATCCAGGTATGTAGAGTATTTACATTAACACCTAGCTCCCTGGCAGTCTGAGAAACGGGTTGATCCGTCTCATTAGCTAATTTGACAGCTGATTCTTTAAATTCTGATGTATAGCTTTTATTCGGTTTTTTTTGTTTGATCATTCATTTTAGGTCACACTTTTTATCTTTTAGTTATTTTAAGTTGTGTGTCCGGTTAAGTATAGCCACATTATTGTTTATGATGTGTTTTAACACTTCTAAATCACCCCACCCATCATCTGTTGCTTGTATTTTTATTTTCCTGATTAAAGCCAGTAAGAAAGAAGCTGAACCACATGTTGGATCAAGAAATCGTTGAGTTAAAAATTTTTTACATTGATTCTATCCAGAGTGACTTCAACCAACCATTCTGGTGTATAAAATTCACCCAGACTTTTTCGTAGCTCATTTGGCACGAGATCTTGATAAAACGACTTAAGAACATCTTTTGAACGTGCGGAAGTTAATTTATCCGCTCTATACATGGAGAATGAAAGCAAAATACCTTTTAATCCATCAATTATTTTGGCTTGATGTTGTTTCAATCTTGCAACATCAAGATACCAACTGAAAATAACTTCTTCTCCAAACCCATTTATTCCAGCACCAGAAAAGAAATTACCCTGTTCAATTTCATATTCCATTCGGTCAATTAATAATTGACCATCAAGGCTGACTGTTTCTCTGATAAATCCTTTATAAGTGGTTAGTGCATGTTCGGCAACAACTTCTGCACCAAGAATTTTTATCAAAAGAGAGTTGTAAGTATGTATGACAAAAAGTGCAACAGGGATCTTCAATTCTTCAGACTTTTTTTGTTCAGAGAAATTGACTTGAAATCAATATTATCAAGAATCCCATTCACTTGGCTGATGGAAAGATTTGATGTTTGTCCATAAAGAGCTTTCCACTCTTCAAAGATCATTTTTATTTTATTATTATTTTTCTTTTCCAGTCGCTCTGATAATGCGTCAGATAAAGCCTGTAACATATTACAGCCAGCATCAGAACTATGACCAAAATCAGTGATTAGATTTTCTGATGTAACAGGAACCCATTTACAATCAGTCAGAGCCTTAACTATCAAAGATACACTGGATTCACTTAATGGTAATAATGCATCATGAACTATTTTTCCTCGGCTGTACCGTGCAAATGCAATATGCTCTGCATCGGTAACTATTCCAATATAATCCTCATTGTCGAGGGATTCGAGTTTAGCACGAGTCGGGATATATTTTTTTTAAGCGATCAAACACCGCATTTTTAAATGCAGAACTGGAATTGTAAGCAGAATACCCATACCACCTTCTGCCAGAACTGCTGGCAGATGAAATAACTCGCTCTAATAATGATAATCTACGTCTAACCTGCATAAAAAATTATCAATCCCATGCATGGAGGCTTTGTTATATAACCATGCCTGATGGTCTTCATCATAGTCACCATAATCAGTAAGATAACAAATCGCTTTTCTGGTTCAGACATATTAGGAAAAGGGTGTAAAAGCCATTTATCTTTCCAGTTTCCAATTTCCTGCATGTTTTCTAATCGATCTTTTATTATTTTTAATTTTATTTTATTTTTTGATAAATCAGGGTGTTCTTTTTGCTGATCTGAAAAATAGTTCCTGGAATCATTTAAAGTTCTCCGCTTTTCATCAACAGTTAAATCCTTTGTTATTCGAACATAAAAGCATCACAGCTTCTATTTTTTATTTCGTTATGGAAAGCTGTTAAGCAGGTTGCTCTCATTCCAGAATCTTGATCTAAAAAAGAATCTGATTTTTTCAACACCACTGAACAATTTATGTATAAAAAGAAATGTCCATACATCGTATATTCAGAATGGATCTGCATTCCATTTTGAGGCAATTTTTGTACTTGATAGAGAGCTTCTGATTCTTCTATATCATCACGAGAAATTGCATCCTTGTATGTTGCTGATATATCGGCACTTAAAGATGATCCATTTGTCTTTTTGGATCTTGAATTTTTCACACTCTCTTTATAATCACCATTCAACCAGAATCTTGCATGTTTTCGATAGGCGTATTGGGCATTATAATCATTAACAGATAAAGCATTTCTATTTCAATAGGGCTAATACAAGGATCATAGTTTAAATTCATTTGAAATACGTAGCCCGTTTCATTGTCAGCACTACCGATTGCTGAAAGTTTAATATTTCGTTTATCTTCTCGTCTTGTCCAATTAACAATATATTCCTGTCTATCCACGCTAACATAAAGTCGCTTTATATTGCTTTTAATTAACCTCTGTTCTCTTTCTGATACAAAGGTCATGCACTGTTTATGCAGAAAATCAATTTTTGCATAAACAGTCGCCATACTCAACATCAGCAACTTCACAGATTCGCCTTAAAGGGGATTTATTCATTAGAAGTTTGAAAATAAGATTGTTTTTATGAGGCTGTTTTTGACCAGTTGTAGATTGTTTAACTGAAAATGTTTTCTTACAAGACTTGCATCGATAACGACTAGAACCTGATTTTGTTTTCCCAAAAGACTGGTAAAATTCTTTTCCTAACTTAATACTAATGAGATTATTTTTACATGAATTATCAGGGCATGACACCTCTGGAGTTTCTTTTAAATATTCTTCAATTCGCTGTAATTCATCCCAAATTCCTTGATTGCTCTTAACTGGGAATAACTCATTACAAGACTTGCAAATCAGTTTAGTAACTGGCTTTCGACTACCACTTGATAATTTGTAGCAGTCTTTTTGTGATTTATGGAGTTTAACTTGGCTTTCTGTGCTGGCAGGAACACCATAATTTTGGCACAATGGATTTTTGCAAAAATTAACCTGAATATCGTTAATTTCAACTGGAATTCTTGGTTGTTTTATATCAGAAGATATTTTATCCATTTAGATATCCCCTTAAATGTTGATTTTACAAGAATAATAGCTTAATTTATCGCATTTATCAACACCTTTATTTATCGGCTTGCACCAGTATCGGTTTGGCGCTTAAATATTTTTCCCGTTTAGAACTCGATGAAGACGGTCGTGAGTGGGCGCAAATATCAGGGCGAGAGGCCTCCAGAATGGGACGTTTACTAGAAGATGTTTTACTCTATTCCAAGCCTGTTAAACTGGATTTAAAGCCTTTGAATTTGTCGGTGATACTCAAGGAATTTATCAATGCTAATCGAGCGATGGGAGAACAAAAACAACTCTACAGCAAATTACTTCTTGCTCAGGATCAGGAGCATGAAAAATTAATCATTAATGCCGATAGTGATCGCCTTAATCAAATCTTGCTTAATATTTATCGCAATGCGATAGAAGCAGCAGAGCCCGATAGTCAAATTAGCTATTCATTACAGTGTAATTATGCCGCTCAGACTGTTACTCTGACGATTAATAACAAGGGTGATATTATTCCTGAAAATGTTCTACAGCGCATAGGTGAACCATTTTTTACCACCAAAAGCCGTGGTACGGGCTTGGGAATGGGTATTGTAAAACGCATGATTGAAGCACATGGCGGTTACTTAAAAATAACCTCAAGTGTTAAACTCGGCACGGATGTTGCGATAACCTTGCCCTATATGAGTTGTGAATAAGCTTTATAAATCCTGACTTAAGCGTATTAATTCTATCGCCTGATGAGGATCTTTTATTCTTTTTAGCTCAGGAAAAATGGCTTCCGCCTGAGAAAAATTAGCCATGAGCCACTTTACCCATAACTTCAATCGGGGTGCAACATAACGTTCATTCAACGCACTATTGTGAATCATTAACTGGTATAACTTATCCAACATCTGACACATTTCAGGCCAGCTTAACTGAGGTGTGCTTTTATCGTCTAAGGCATTTTTTATCTGCAAGGCCAGATCAGGTGTTACCATCGCACCACGTCCCAACATAATACTTGAACAGTGACTACGTTCTTTACAACGATAATAATCATCCACACTCCAGACCTCACCATTGGCAATAATGGGGATCGTCAGCTGATCTGCAAGCGGTGCTAAAGCATCCCAATAAGCAGGTGGACGGTAGCCATCTTTTTTTGTCCGGGCGTGAATAGTGAGCCAGTCAGCCCCTGCATCCTGAATCGCCTGGGCATTATCATGAGCCAGGGATTGATCATCAAAGCCAAGGCGCATCTTTGCCGTGACCGGAATATTGGCTGGCACAGCCTGACGCACAGAATAAACTAATTGGTTGATGCGATCAGGAAATTTGAGCAGACTAGCACCGCCATCACGGCGGTTGACAGTCTTTGCAGGACAACCAAAATTGAGATCAATACCTTCAGCGCCAAGACTAACCGCCTTGGCTGCATTGTCGGCCATGGCTGAATTATCACTGCCTAATAATTGTAAAAAAATCGGCGTGCCGGATTTGGTATGGCTGATCTTTTGTCCCGAATCAGGATTTATATTCAACTCAGGAAAACGCCGATAAAAAACACGGGTGGGGAATAAGGTATTAGTGATCCGCAAAAATTCTGTGACACATAAGTCATAGCCACCAATAGCGGTTAAAATTTCACGGGCATAAGCATCCGTTAGTCCATCCATGGGTGCCAAAACTATTTTCATCGTCGATCTTACTCAGGAGTTAGGGAATTAAGTGTTCGAACAAACCGGGCATTGTGGATCGGCAGGTAGTTTTAAGGTACGCCAATCCATTGTATAGGCATCTAATAAGAGTAAGCGTGATACCAAAGGTTTACCAATAGACATAATAAGCTTCATCGCCTCAACGGCCTGGACACTACCAATGATTCCGACCACTGGAGACAAAACGCCATTTTCAGAACACGTAGTTGCCACATCATTTGCATCGTCTTTATATAAACAACGATAACAAGACCCTTCGCCCTGATTGGCAAAGACAATTACCTGACCTTCCATGCGAATTGCCGCACCTGAAACGAGTGGTGTACGAGCTTGATAGCAAACCTGATTGAGTAAAAAACGAGCGTCAAAGTTATCCGTGCCATCTATAACCACATCAGCGCATTGAGCTTGTGCTAGCAAGGCTGGTTCATCAAGCTTGTGGCTTAAAGCAGTGACTTGAATATGGGGGTTGAGTTGTAAGAGGGTTTCTTTGGCTGACTCCGCTTTATTTTGCCCGATGCGTTGCTCAGAAGAATGAATGATTTGTCGTTGTAAATTGGATAAATCGACCTCATCAAAATCACAGATCACTAAGTGGCCAACGCCAGCCGATGCAAGATACATTGCTATCGGTGAGCCTAAACCACCCATGCCGATAATCAATACGCGGGCATTGAGTAGCTTTTCCTGACCCTCAATACCGACATAGGGCAACATGATTTGTCGTGAGTAACGCAGTAATTGATCATCATTCATAATAGCTAATCTACCAGCTTAAAGGACTCTTTATATTGGAGCGTATTTTATCTGATTTAAGAACATGAAGATATGATCAGAGAAAAATAAGCGAATAGAGCATTTGTTAAGTTGTTTTTTAAAAGTGATGTGACTTATTTATTGATATAACTTAAGAAAAAGTTAATAAAGTGAATAATATCTATGGTCAAAACTTTACTTTATGAAACTCTGAGTTAGAATGACTAATAAGGGTTTGATCATTTTCGATCCTAAACAAAAATGTTTTTGGTTATTTTATCCAGTGAGAAAAAAATGAGAATTGTTTTATTAGGCGCACCAGGTTCAGGCAAAGGTACACAAGCAAAAAAATTAATTGAAAAATATGGCGTTCCACAAATATCGACAGGTGACTTATTACGCGCCGCAGTTCAAGATGAAACTCCACTCGGATTAAAAGCCAAACACGCGATGGACTCCGGTGAGTTAGTGACCGATGATATCGTGCTAGGGATTATCGAAGAACGTTTAAAAGAACCTGATGCTTTTTATGGTTTCATCCTCGATGGCTTTCCAAGAAATATCCCTCAGGCGGAAGCATTGGATAATATGCTCAACACGATTTATAAGCCACTGGAAAAAACAATTTTAATTGATGTTGATCTGGACGACCTAATGCACCGATTAACAGGCCGTAGAACCTGTGCCGACTGTGGTCAAATGTATAATGTTTATACCTCTGCACCAATATTAACCGAAGTCTGTGATAAATGCGGTGGTAAACTGATTCAAAGAGCGGATGACAATAAAGAAACCATTGGTCATCGCCTGAAAATATATAGCTCACAAACTGAACCACTGATTTCTTATTATAAGCAACAAAGCAAAAATGTAGCCATTGAAGGCGCAGGTGATGTCGATGAAATCTTTGCCCGAATAACAGCAATTCTTGATCCACTGGTTAAAACGCCCAAGGCTGTAGAAACAGCTACCATTGAAGGCGAGCTTGAAGAAGTGACAAAATCTGAGAAAGAAGAGAAGAAAGCGGTTACTAAGAAGCCAACTAAGAAGAAGACTGCGACGAAGAAGAAAGTAGCGACTAAGAAAAAGGCTGCGACGAAGAAGAAAGTAACAACTAAGAAAAAAGTGGCTACGAAGAAGAAAGTAACAACTAAGAAAAAAGTGGCTACGAAGAAGAAAGTCGCAATTAAGAAAAAGGCTGCTACGAAGAAGAAAGTCGCAATTAAGAAAAAGGCTGCGACGAAGAAGAAAGTCGCAACTAAGAAAAAGGTCGCTGCGAAGAAGAAAGTCGCATCTAAGAAAAAGGTGGCTGTGAAGAAGAAAGTCGCATCTAAGAAAAAGGTGGCTGTGAAGAAGAAAGTCGCAACTAAGAAAAAGGCTGCGACGAAGAAGAAAGTTGCATCTAAGAAAAAGGTGGCTGTGAAGAAGAAAGTAGCGACTAAGAAAAAGGTGGCTGTGAAGAAGAAAGTAGCGACTAAGAAAAAGGTGGCTACGAAGAAGAAAGTCGCAACTAAGAAAAAGGCTGCTACGAAGAAGAAAGTAGCGACTAAGAAAAAGGCTGCTACGAAGAAGAAAGTCGTACCTAAGAAAAAGGCTGCTACGAAGAAGAAAGTCGCACCTAAGAAAAAGGCTGCCACGAAGAAGAAAGTCGCACCTAAGAAAAAGGCTGCCACGAAGAAGAAAGTCGCACCTAAGAAAAAGGCTGCTACGAAGAAGAAAGTCGCACCTAAGAAAAAGGCTGCTACGAAGAAGAAAGTCGCACCTAAGAAAAAGGTGGCTACGAAGAAGAAAGTCGCACCTAAGAAAAAGGCTGCTACGAAGAAGAAAGTCGCACCTAAGAAAAAGGTCGCTGCGAAGAAGAAAGTCGCACCTAAGAAAAAGTCTACTACGAAGAAGAAAGTAGTAACTAAGAAAAAGGTGGTAAAAAAGAAAAAATCGACCACTAAGAAGAAAGTGGCGAAAAAAGCGAAGAAGAAATAAAAAAAGGGGCTGAAAAGCCCCTTTTTTTATACCTTATGAGATAAAATCAGCGCCTCTTTTTAAGCGCCTATATCACCAGGCGCTTCATCCAAAGGAAAAGGGCTTTGATTATCCAACCAGGCTTTCCATTGGGCATGATGAGTGACATCGATACCTTCGGTTTTTGCGCTAGATTGTAAATGTGTTTGTAGATCAGAGAGCAGTTCGGAGTCCATTAATTCAAAATGTGACTGCACATTGGCATGAAGCAGGTTGTAGATTAGTTTTAATTCTGTCAGCGGATAATCTGTAATGGTTTTCATGATTGCTATTAATGCTCTGTTAAAAAGTAATAAGGGAGTGAATTTTAAGCTCATATTTTTCATATATTAGCACAAATTTGCGGCAAGCTAGGTGCTTTTGTATACTTCTATTATACCCAAACTGCTCTTAGCTGATAAGGTTAGGCGGACTTTCCAGCGATTTGACAGAAGGATAAGTGCTTGTTCACCTCGATACGCTTTAAAATCATTTTACTGACAGTCATACCTATCGCATTGATTTATTTGCTGATTTTCGGCTTTGGTATTTATCAATTGCAATTGCATTTACGGGCAGATGTTGAAGACGAAATGCGGCGTTTAACGCAGCAATATGCGGGTATCTTCTCTGGCTTTTTGAATGAATCAGCACAAATTGCCCGTTCTACAGCGGCTATTATCGAACAAAACCCCACCATTCATGACTACCAGATTTATGCGCAGGTTAAATCGAATCTAAGACATAACCGAATTGTTTATGGCAGTGCCATTGCCTTTGCTCGTGATCCGGACTACGACAATGAATTATTTGCTCCCTATGCATACCGCACCTCAGGTCGGGTCAATACCTTAGATATTGCAGACATAACCGATTATACCGCAGGGCATTGGCAATGGTGGGACAAGGCCAAACAGGCCAAACATCCTATCTGGACCGATCCCTATTTTGATAAAGGGGTTGGCGATATCGTCATGGCTACCTATGCGGTGCCGTTTTTTTATAAGAAGCAGTTTAGAGGGATTGCTACGGTTGATGTGCAATTGGAAATTTTAGAAGAAAAAGTGAATCAGGGTATTGATGTCGATCTGGACTTACTAATCATTACCAATAAAGGGGATTATGTTTACCACCCCGATCCCAAACAAATCCTAGCCAATTCCATTTATAAAGACGCTAAAAAATATCATCAGAATGGACTCAAAGACCTAGCCGATAAAATGATTGCCGGTAAACGGGGAGTCGTCCAATTAGATTCTTGGGAAACTCAGCAAAAGCAGTGGGTGGCTTTTTATCCAATTCAAAATACTGAGTGGAGCATTGCCCTGAGAGTTCCGGAGAAAGTTGTTTTAGCTCAGGTCAGAAAGAAAGGGCTGCAATTTGCCGCAGTACTACTCTTTTCTCTGCTTTTAATCATTATTACCGTATGGCTAGTGATAGGCCGGATGACTCAGCCTTTAGCACGTTTGACCGAGGGTGTTAAATCAGTTGCCGCAGGTAATCTGGATGCCACAGTGGAAGTAACCAGCCAGGATGAAATTGGTGTATTAACGCAGAGTTTTACTGATATGGCGGCTAAATTAAGTAAGCGTGAACAGGATATTCGTGATGCACGTTCACAAGGATTCAGTCGAATAGTACAGGGCTTAAAAGGGCGTTATTTTTATTTTACCCATGATAAACAGGGTCATATCTCTTATGTCAGCCCTGCGGTCAAAGACATTTTGGGTTATACACCGAGTGATTTTAAAAATTTCTTTAAGCAATATTTTGTCGAAAGCCCACTCAATGATCAGGCGACTCACATGATCGAGCTATCCTTTCAGGGTGAGCAACAAGAAGCCTTTGAACTGGAGTTGATCGCACGCAATGGTGAATTATTACGTTTTGAAATTATTGAAGTGCCGGTGAAAGGTGAGCATGGTGAGATTATTGCTTTGGAAGGTATGGCGCATGATATTACTGAACGTAAGCGTGAAGAAGAAAAATTTCGAGTTTTATTTGAAAGTTCTTCACAGGCTAATTTGTTGTATTCAGATGAGGGAATTCTTGATTGTAACCATGCCTTTTTAGATCTCTTTGGCTTTAGTAAGAAAGAAGATGTGCTGGGATCACGCTTATACTCGCTCACTCGTGCCATTCAGCCTGATGGCGAAGCCTCATTTGATCGATTAAACCAACTAATGGCTCAGGCTGTCGATGTAGGTTATCAGCAATATGAATTAGTTTTTGAGCGCGTAGGCGGTGAAACTTTTCCGGCAGAAATTATTTTAACCGCAGCCACTATGAATGAACAAGCAGTCTTTATTGCTTTGATACAGGACTTAACAGAGCGAAAATTAACTGAACAGGAAATTATTAGTGCTAAGGAAGTTGCCGAAGAAGCCAATAAAGCCAAGAGTGAATTTTTATCCAATATGTCTCATGAATTAAGAACACCTTTAAATGGGGTGCTGGGTTATGCGCAAATTTTGCAAAATGATAAGCAAGTAACTCATGAGCAAATGGAAAGTCTGGATGCGATTAAGAGTTGTGGTCATCACCTGCTCACCTTGATTAATGATGTGCTGGATTTATCGAAAATAGAATCGGGCAATATGGCCTTTACTATCAGTGCCGTGGATTTACCCAAGTTGGTTAAAGGGGTATATGACATGGTGATCCACCGTGCGTCAGCCAAAGGTGTTAAGCTTGATGTGATCATGCAAGAGGGCTTGCCTAAGGGAATAAAAACGGATGCGACTAAATTGCGACAGGTACTCGTTAATCTCTTGGGTAATGCGGTAAAATTTACTCATAGTGGTACGATTTCACTGCATGTCTCTGTCTATGATAAACAAGAATCGCCCAATGTCTGCTTTGTGGTAGCGGATACTGGCATCGGTATTCCTGAAGAAAAACATCAGATAATTTTTGATGCCTTTAAACAAGCTAAAGAAGGTATGGATGCCGGTGGTACAGGTCTTGGTTTGGCCATTAGTCAGCGCCTTATTCAAGAAATGGGTGGCACAGAAATCACTCTGCAAAGCCAGTATGGAGAAGGCAGTGCTTTTTCATTTTGTTTGCCGCTTATAGAGGTCAGTGATGATGAGCTAGAGGTGACATATAGTGAGCATTATGATGATTCAGTGATCCCCAAGCTGCCGGATGGTTTACAGTTAACGGCTTTGATTGTAGATGATCGACAGGTTAATCGTGATATTTTAGAGCGTTTATTACAAGCATCGGGTTTTAAAACCATGTCGGCAAACAATGGTAAAGAGGCCGTGGCCATGAGTCAGAAATATAAATATCCCCTGATCTTAATGGATATTCGTATGCCGGAGATGGATGGGATTCACGCAGCAAAACTCATACGACAAAGCATGGAGCAAGAAGAGAGCCAACAGAAACTTGTTATTATTGCGGTAACAGCCGGTGTTTTTCCGGAATTAAAGACGCAGATAGCAGAAACAGGCATGGATGATTTTATTGCCAAACCCTTTAAAGTGTCTGAGGTGTTTAATAAAATAGCACAGCACTTGGACATACATTTTAAGTATGAAAATGTCACTTTAGAGAATACGCCAGCCGCTGAGTCTGAGCGAGTCTTTGATGAGCATGCACTAGAACAATTAGAGGAATTGATAAAACAAATAAAAGCCGCCAGTGAGATGGGGGATATCAGTCAAATTAATGTCGTGTATAAAGAAATAAGCAAAAATAAACTCTTAAGTGATGAAGCCGATAAGCAATTAAATTTATTGATTAAACAATTTGATTTTGATGGCATACGCAATTTTAAATATTAAAATAAGCCCACAAATATGAATGCAATACATAAAGAAGAACAGGCAACATTATTATTGGTAGATGATAATCCTACTAATTTACAAGTGTTATATCAGACTCTGGAAGGGCATGGCTACAAGTTATTGCTCGCTAAAAATGGTGAAGATGCGCTAAACATTGTTCATAAAGTACATCCGGAACTGATTTTATTGGATATTATGATGCCGGGTATGGATGGCTATGAGGTGTGTTTAAAAATAAAATCTAACCCCGAGCTGGCTGATATTGCCATTATTTTTCTATCGGCATTAGATGATGTAAAAGATAAAGTAAAAGGCTTTGATTGTGGTGCGGTGGATTATGTTGCCAAGCCTTTTCAGTCAGAAGAAGTTATCGCACGAGTAGAAACTCATATTAAAATTCGCCAATTGGAAACCATCTTAGCGCAAAAAAATAAGCGTTTAGAAGAAGATAATGCACTGATTTTGGATGCAATGGGTGAAGGTCTATTGGGTGTTGATAAACAGGGTTTAATCACCTTTATCAATCCTGCGGGTGCAGAAATTATCGGCTGGCTGGAAGATGAGATTCGAGGTAAAAACTTTCATGATGTGATAATGCACACAGATAGTCAGGGCCATCGCCATCCACTGGAAAAAGATGATGTCTTTAACACCCTGAGAGATCGAGTGCAAAGACAAAGTGATAGTAATATTTTTTGGCATAAAGATTCAGGCAGTTTTCCCGTTGAATATACCGTGACCATGATTGAAGGTGAAACGGATATTAGCAGTGTCTGTGTCGTTTTTAAAAATATTGCAGCACGAAAAAAACGTGAAAGTGAATTGCACCATGCCCTGCAAACCGTTGAAGAACTGAAAGAGAAATTACAGGTAGAAAATCAGGTTTTACGTGCGCAAAGCAGTTATCTGCAAGCAGAAATTCGCAGTGAACAAAACTATGGCGAAATTATCGGTCAAAGTCAGGCCTTAATAAAAACCATGGAAGAAGCCGAGCAGGTTGCAGGGACGGATACGACAGTATTAATCAATGGTGAGTCAGGCACGGGAAAGGAATCCATGGCGCGGGCTATCCATCAATTCAGTCCCCGAAAAAATCGCCCTTTAATCAAAGTTAATTGTGGTGCAATATCAGAATCATTGGTGGAAAGTGAATTATTTGGTCATGTTAAAGGCGCCTTCACCAGTGCAATTAGTGATCGAACCGGGCATTTTGAGCTAGCTGATAAGGGCACCATTTTTCTGGATGAAATAGGCGAACTTTCCTTAGAAGTACAGGTTAAATTATTACGGGTTTTACAGGAGCAGGAGCTCCAGCGTGTTGGCAGTGGCGAAGTGATTTCTGTGGATGTACGTATTATTGCAGCAACCAATCGTAATCTGAAAAAAATGGTGGATGAGGGTAGTTTTAGAATGGATCTTTTTTACCGCTTAAATGTTTTCCCCTTAACCGTACCACCATTAAGGGATAGAAAATCTGATATTCCATTATTATTAGCAAAATTTCTTGATAATTTGAGTCATAAACTGGGCAAAAATTTCCGAGGCATCTCAGAGGTGAGTATGGCATTGCTAATGGATTATCATTGGCCGGGCAATATTCGTGAATTACAAAATGTAATTGAACGCTCTGCTATTTTATCAAAAAGTGAAATAATTGAAGTCGATGATGCACTGGTACCGGTATCGATTGAACAAGTGAAATTACACAAAGATTCAGCTGAACGAGCAGGTGATGAAGTTGATGACAATAAACAAGCGGATAATGCTAGAAAATCAGTGGCTTATCGGACACTGGCCGAAAATGAAAAGCGTTATATTATCAGTGTGTTGAATGATTTAAATTGGCTCATTGGGGGGAAAAAGGGGGCTGCCGAGATTCTGGATGTGCCGGTCAGCACATTGCGATCCAGAATGAAAAAACTCGGTATTGAGAGACCAGACTAGGAAAGTAAACTGATCAGGCGATAGGACCTGTTTTTCTGACAGGGTGTATTGGTTTACTCAAAATAACTAAAACTGCGCCAATAAAGAAGCCTATGCCAGCATTCAACCAATAAAAATCGTTATTCCAAATGACTTGGTCGATTAAAGAACAGCTAATAGCAAAAAAAGTGGCGGTGGTGAGAATAGTGATTATTTTTTTCATGTTAATTCTCCAGCTTGATGCGCTTTTTAATACATTATTTAAGGTTTTTGCAAAATTATTAAAAAACAGTGTATATATTATACAGATCAGCGTTCAATTTATCTGTAGGTAAAATCTGAAAATGTGTAGTTATTTGACTGAAATTTGTCAGACTTTTACCCCTAAAAACAGCTATTAGTGCTGATTTTTTTATTATATTTTAGAACTGAAATACAATTTACACTGTTTTTGTGACAGAATAATGAACCTTAAAACGATTAATTTTAAAACAACTGTGAACAATTCATGTCTTCTATGCTCGACACCATCAAAACTGTAGAAACCCCCGAGGGTGTTGAGCTTAAATTAACCTGTGCTGGGTTTTATGTGCGTAGCATCGCCTGGTTGTTGGACATTTTGATACAGGGCCTGATTATTATTGTTTTTGCCCTATTGCTGAGTCGCTTGGGGGATTTTGGTCAGGGTATCTTATTGATTGTGATGTTTTTGCAGCAATGGCTCTATCCGGTATTCTTTGAAATTTATTTTCAGGGGCAAACACCGGGGAAAAAGAAAATGAATATTCAGGTGCTACAAATTGATGGCACCATGGTGACTTGGGAAGCCTCTTTACTCAGAAATTTACTCAGAACCGTCGATTTTCTGCCTTTTTTCTATGCCTTGGGTGTGGTTTCTATGCTATTGAGTCGAGATTTTCGGCGTCTGGGCGATTTGGCTGCCAATACCATTGTGGTTTATACCCGCAAGCTAAAGGACAATAGTCAACTGGTGCCTGAAGTAGCTGCTATTGCCCCTAACATAGCTCTCAGCGGTATAGAACAGCAAATTATTGTTAATTATGCTGAACGCTTTAAGGGCTTTTCTCCGGAACGTGCAGAAGAACTGGCCAGGCTAGCAACACCTTTACTGGATGGTGTTATTGTCCAGAAAAAACAAACAGCCAGTGAAACAAATGCCAGTGAACGTCTGCTGGGTATTGCTAATTACCTGATGGGGCGTCGATGAATCAGGCACAATTTATAAAAGCCCATGAACAGCAATGGCTTATTTTGGAAGTGTTACTTAATTCTCGTTTGAAAAAGGTGTTATTGCAACAAGCCGCTTCTGAACGATCACTCTCTGGAAAAAAACACCTGACCTTTTGGCAGAAAAAACAGACGAAAAAAAATCATGCTTATCTACAAAGTTTAAATAATGAAAAATTGACCTCACTTAAGCCCAAATTACTTATACAAGCAGATTTTCCTGCTCTGTATCGGAATGTTTGCCAGCATTTATCATTAGCACAATCCCGCCGTTATAGCCCTTATTTAATAGAACGCTTAAGTTTTCTGGTGAATGAAGCACACCAACGCTTTTATCAGAAAAATAATAGGCGGGGAAGCAGTGTTCTGGCTTCTTTTATCCATTTTTTCAGCAACAGCTTTCCACAAATAGTACGCAGCGAGAGCCGTTGGCTATGGCTTTCGTCTGCGGTATTTTATCTACCGCTTATTTTAATGATCGTGTTAATTCAGATCTGGCCTGAGTTTGTCTATAGTGTTATGTCACCGGATAGCGTGGCGGGTATGGAAGCCATGTATGATCCTCAGGCTGAACATATAGGCCGTGAACGTGGCTCAGAATCCGATGCACGTATGTTTGGTTTTTATATTTTAAACAATACCGGCATTGGTTTTAGAACCTTTGCCACCGGTTTACTCTTTGGTATTGGTAGTATTTTCACCCTACTCTTTAATGGCTTGCATATTGGTGCGGCGGCGGGTCATCTGACCCAGATCGGCTATGGCAATACCTTTTGGCCTTTTGTTTCCGGTCATAGTGCCTTGGAACTCAGTGCTATTGCGCTCAGTGGTAGTGCGGGTTTGAAAATAGGCTTTTCATTGTTGATGCCGGGACGAAAAAGCCGTTATCAGGCATTATTGGATGCTGCCTCAGTGGCGGTAAAAATAATGGCTGGTGCTGCAGTAATGTTTTTTATGGCTGCTTTTGTTGAGGCCTTTTGGTCATCATCTCAGACCATTGCGCCGCTGATTAAATATGCTGTAGGCGCATTGATGTGGCTGCTGGTATTTGCCTATTTTGCCTTTGCAGGACAGAAGACAGTCGAGCAGAAGAGTGGGAAAAAGAAGGCCAATTTTATGAAGTTAGAAGAATGAATCTTCAAGCGCTGACCTTTGCCGTTCGTCCAAGAAGCCCATGGGAAGCAATGGATGTTGCTGTGCGCTTAGCGGTAACACATTGGCGACTCTTATTAGCCAGTTGGTTAGTCTGTGTTTTGCCTATTTTTTTAATAGTGAATGTTCTGCTCTTGCAAGCCCATCCTTATTGGGTGTTTTTTATCCTGTGGTTTTTAAAGCCGCTTTATGATCGCGTGCCGCTATTCGTTTTATCCAGAGTCATTTTTGCCGAAAAGACCAGTTATAAAGATGTCATTTCAGCGATCCCAAGTTTCTTTAAAACCGGTATTTTTTCTGCCTTGACCCTATATCGTCTCGACCCAGGACGTGCATTTTCCTTGCCTGTGAGTCAACTTGAAGGCTTGAAGGGCAAGCGCCGTAGAGAGCGAATGAAAAGCTTGAGACGAAATGCCAACAATCGTGAGGTGATGCTTTTTGTCTTGTGTTTTCATTTGGAATCGCTGGTTTCATGGGGTTTAATTGGTATCGTATTAATGATGTTGCCAGTGGATATTGCCATACAAAGTGCGGGTAATTTGTTTACTGAAGAGCCAAGCTTATTAGCCAATGCCTTATCA